>JBEIVK010000736.1:0-2341 GCA_040373935.1 Alphaproteobacteria bacterium | reverse complement strand
GCGCGAGGCCGTGGAGGTGCGCCCGCCAGACGACGCGCCCGATGCGGCGTGGGGCTTGTCGCCGGCGGCGCTGCGCCTCGTCCGCGATGGCGCGCGGGCCGACACCCTGGGAGATCTGGTCGCGGCCGCGCGGGGGGGCGAGACGGACGAGGTCTGGTCCCAGGTGCATCACCTGCTCGTGCTCGGCATGCTGGAGCTGCGGTTGGCCGTGGATGACGCGCCGCCGCCGGTCGCCCCGGACGACGACATCGCGGTGGAGGTCGTCTCTGCCGCGCCGGGCGGGGCCGCCGCCGCCGCAGATCCGCGGCTGGCCGAGCTTCGGGCGGCCGTCGACGCGCTGCTCGGCGCCAACGCGGCGGAGCGCCTGGAGATCCTCGCGGCCGCCGACGCGACAGAAGACGGCCTGCAGCGGTCGTTTCGTGCGGTGTCCGCCCGCTTCCACCCGGATCGCTTCCACGGCGCGGCGCCGGCCGTGGCCGAGCTGGCGGCGCGGGCGTTCTCGCTTGTGGGCGAGGCGCGGGACGCGCTCCTGGTGGGCAATCGCCTGCGCGATCTGCGGGAGCGCCTCGCGGCCAAGGCCGAAGGGCGGGTCTACGTGTCCGACGACGATCGCCGCCGCGCCAAAGTCAAGCTGACACACGCCGAAGCGGCCGCGCGGAAGCTCGCCTTCGTCGAGGCGCACACGCTCTATGGCGAGGCGCATCGGTTGGACCCTCTGGATTGGGTGGCAGAGGCCGGAATGCTGCGCGCGGGCTGGAAGGCGGGCGTGGTCGACGGCGTGGCTGCGGCCGCGCGATTGCCGGAGCTGAAGCCGGCCACCGCCCGGGAGCGCGGGGACTTGCTGGCCTTGGCCGGCGAGATGTTGCTGCGGGCCGGGCGGGCCGAGGAGGCCTACCCGCTGCTCGACAAGGCCGTGCAGCTGTGCCCGGACCACATCGACGCCCGCCGCCACCTGCGGCTGCGGGACATGCGCAGCCGTCCGGAGGAGAAGGTTTCGCTGTTGGACAACCTGAAGGGCTTGTTCAAGCCGCGGGGTGGCGCGGCGCCGGCTCCGGCCGAGGCGCCGCTGGAGGGGCCGCCGGAGGGCCCGCCGAAGCGCTGATGGCCCTTGGGTGGTGTGCCGGCGGGCGTTCGGCTAGAGAGTCGGCGTGAGCGTCTTCCTCCTCGCGGTCTGCGCCCTCGTGGTCTATCTCGTGCTGCTGGCGGCCCGGCTGCAGCGGGGGGTGGAGGTGCCCGTGGCCGGGCTGGGCGCCTTGGCCGCCGGGATGCATCTCGCCGCCCTGGTGGCCGATGGGCTGCACGAGGGGCATCTCCCCTTGGACTCGATGCGGTGGGGCTTGATGGCCCTGTCCCTGTGGGGCGTGCTGGGCTGGTCCATCGTGCGGCGGCGCGCGCAGATGAGCGCCGTGGCCGACCTTCTGCTCGCACTGGCCGTGCTCCTGCTCGGCGCGGCCCAGGTCGCCCCCGCCGCGGGGGGCCGCGGGGGCGTCGGGACGCTGTGGTTTCCGGTCCACGTCGGCCTCATCCTCGCGGGCATCGGCGGCTTCGCCGTCTCCTTCACGCTGTCCGTCCTGTTCCTGGTCGTGCGCGCGCGCCTGAAGCAGAAGCGCCTGCACGACATCGGGCGCCTGCCCTCCTTGGACGCCCTGGATCGGCGGAACACCTTGGCCATGGCCGTCGGCTTCGTCGCGCTCACGGCGGGCATGGCCGTGGGCGGGATGTGGGCGATTACGCATCCAGGCCGCCCGGCCGGGGCCGACCTCACGGTGTGGGCCACCTTCGGGCTGTGGCTCTGGTACGCCGCGGGGCTGCACGTGCGCCTGGTGAGCGGCTGGAGCGGCCGCACCGCCGCGGTGTTCGGCGTCGGAGGCTTCGCGGGGCTCGGTCTGTTCGTCGCCTTGGCCGCCAC
This sequence comes from Alphaproteobacteria bacterium, assembly GCA_040373935.1. Classification (GTDB taxonomy): domain Bacteria; phylum Myxococcota_A; class UBA796; order UBA796; family UBA2385; genus JBEIVK01. The sequence goes on along the minus strand of JBEIVK010000736.1, from coordinate 432 downwards.
GTTTCTGCGCGGATGGCACGGGGGCGCCGGCGCATGAAGCTGGTCGCGGTTGGCCTTTCCCATCACACGGCGCCGGTGGACCTCCGCGAGCGCATGGCCGTTCCGTCGGAGGCCGTCGCTGGCACCCTCGCGGGGCTGCGCGCGGCCGGGGTCGGGAGGGAGGGCGTGCTGGTGAGCACGTGCAACCGGGTCGAGCTGTACGCCGTGCCCGAGGAGGGGCGCTCCGCGCACGATCTGGCCCATTGGTTCTTGGAGAGCCGCGGGCTGCGCCTGCGCTCGGTGGGCCCGCATGTCTACGTGCACGAGCAGGAGGAGGCGCTGCGCCACCTGTTCCGCGTCACGTCGAGCCTCGACAGCATGATCGTCGGCGAGCCGCAGATCCTCGGGCAGGTCAAGGAGGCCTACCGGGGCGCGGCGGAGCGGGCCGCGGCG
>JBEIVK010000112.1:0-9263 GCA_040373935.1 Alphaproteobacteria bacterium | reverse complement strand
GTCTGGACCCGGCCGCGCGGCCGGCTCGCCAGCACGAGGCGCTCGGCGGGCCCCGACCAGCGCGCCTCCCCGCGCCCGACGCTGCGGTTGAGCACGAGGACGTCGCCCGGGGCGTCGCTGCGCACGACGGCGGCCCAGTCCACCACGGCGGGCCGGCCGGCCGCGTCCAGCGGCTGCGGGTGCCAGAGGCCCGCGGCGGTCAGGCCCTCGCCCGGCACCCAGCCGGCGGCGTCGGTGCGGCGAGGGAACAAGGCCTCGAAGCGCCACACGCCCGGCGCGACCGACTCCAGGCGGCAAGACGCCGCCTCGACGCGCACCGGGAAGGTCCAGCGGATGAGCTGGTCGTCTGTCGGGGTGGGCAGGCTGCAGAGCGGCAGCGTGGGGTGCAGGCGCAGGCCCGGCGGCCCCCGCAGCGTGCCGACCACCGCGCGACCGCCCGCGGTGAGGGTGGCCTCCAGCGCGACCTGCGGTGGCGCATCGCGGGCCGCAGCGGGCCCGCCCACGGCGGCGAGCCACAGCGCCGGGAGAGCGGGGCTCAGAAGCTGGCGCCGACGCCCATGTTCAGCGTCGTGATGCTCCGCGGGGCCGTGCTGACGAGGCCCTGCGTGTAGAAGCCGCCGGAGCGCACGCGGAAGCCGAGGTGCAGGGTGGCCGGCGAGAAGCCCTCCTGGAAGCCGGGCTTGCCGGAGAGGCCGCTCACGGGGCCGATGCCGAGGGTGTCCAGGGTGCGGGCGTCCAGGCGCGGCTGGGCGTTGATGCGCAGCAGGCCGGCGCCGCCCCACAGGCTGAAGGCGCCCTCGTTGATGCCAGCGCGGCGGCCGAAGGGAAACGTGTAGCCCAAGGAGCCGGAGGCATCGAGGGTGCCGAGATCCAGCTCGTCGTTGCCGAGGTAGGCGGAGTAGCCGACCTGCACCGCGATGTCCGGCCACTCTCGGTAGCCCTCGACGGGGGCGAAGCGCCCGTAGCCGCCGAGCACCGTTTGGTCTGAGCGGCCCAGCCACGCGGCGTTGGCGCCGACCTCCAAGCTGAGCGGCAGGCCCTTGCGGACGGCGACGCCTGGCAGGAACTGCGTGGGGTTGGCCTCGGCGTCGGCGTTGAGCCGCGCCCAGGGCGAGCGCGCCTCGGTGGAGACGGTGCCGGCGTCCACGAAGCCCACCGTGCCGAAGGCTGCGACGTCGAAGCCGAGCAGGCCAGACGTCTCGGCGGGGGCGAAGGGCTTGTTGGCGATGAGGGTGCCCAGCTCGCGCGCGACCACCTGCCACGCATCGGCGTTGGTGCGCAAGTCGGTGGAGCGGGCCAACGCGCTGGGCGACACATCGCCAGCGCCCGCGGCGGCGGGCGCGGAGAGGGCTGCGCCGAGCAGCGCAACGAGGACAGGGGCGACGGGGCGGCAGCGCATGGGGGGCCGGACCTCAAGGATGGGCAAGGGTACACCGCCGCGGGGGCGCGCACAAGGGGCCCTGAGGCCTGGCCCGCGCACGATCAGCCGCCGATGCCGGTCATTACACCCTCGAAGGGAGTGCCGCCATCGACGCCGCAATCGTGGCCCTCGGGCTTGCCGAGCACCATGCCGCGGATGGCCGCCGCCAGGGCGTCGTCGCCGGCGCCGCCGCGGAGCAGATCCCGCAGCGAGGGGGTGTCTTCGTGGGCGAGGCAGGTGCGCAGGTGGCCGTCCACCATCAGGCGCAGGCGGTTGCAGCCGGCGCAGAAGTGCTCGGACAGCGGGCTGATGAAGCCGATGCGCAGGCCGGTCTCGGCGACCGTCCAGTCCCGGGCGGGCCCGCCCGTGTCCCCGCGCCGCGGAGCCGGCAGGAGGGTGTAGCGCGCGCCGATCGTGCGCCGCAGCTCGGCCGAGGGGACGCAGGCGTGCCAGCGCGCCTCAAACGGCATGTACTCGATGAAGCGCAGCTCCGTCGATGCGGCGTCGCGGGAGAAGAAGTCCACCAAGGAGAGCACCTCGTCGTCGTTCTCGCCGCGCAGCACCACCGCGTTGATCTTGACCGGGTGCAGCCCGGCGGCCCGCGCCGCCGCGATGCCCTCGAGCACCCGCGCGAGGTCTCCCCCGCGCGTGAGCGCGCGGAAGCGCGCCGGGTCCAGGCTGTCCAAAGAGACGTTGATGCGCCGCAATCCTGCGGCCGCGAGCTTGGGCGCCAGCCGGCCGAGGGTGTGCCCGTTGGTGGTGAGGGCGAGGTCCGTGATGCCGGGCGTCGACGCGATGGCCGCGACGAGGCGCGGGAGGTCGGCGCGGAGGGTGGGCTCGCCGCCGGTGAGGCGCACCTTGCGGATGCCCAGCCCCGCGAAGATGCGCACGAGCCGGGCGATCTCCTCGTATTGCAGGACATCGGCCCGCGGCAGCCAGTTGAGCCCCTCCGCCGGCATGCAGTACACGCAGCGGTAGTTGCAGCGGTCCGTGACGCTGATGCGCAAGTAGGTGTGGACCCGGCCGAAGCGGTCTTCCAACGGGCGCATGGGTGGCCTCAACGCTGCCGCGGCGCGGCGCCCGTCATGCGTCGATGCCGAGGCGGGCGATGACCGCGTCTGCGACATCGCGGAAGGGGCCGCGCGGGTGGTCCACGGCGAAGGGGCGCCCGGCGTCGCCGCCGGCGCGAATGCCGTCGACCAGCGGGACCTGCGCGAGCAGCGGCACGGCGAACTCCTGGGCCGTGCGGGCGCCGCCGCCCTGGCCGAACGGGGTCAGACGCGCGCCGCCCGGGAGGTCGAGCCAGGACATGTTCTCGACGACGCCGAGAACGGGCACCCCGAGCTTCCGGAACATCTCCACCCCACGAACGGCGTCGAGCACCGCGACGTCTTGCGGGGTGGTGACGATGACGGCGCCCGAGAGGTCGACCGCCTGGATGAGCGTGAGCTGGGCGTCCCCCGTCCCGGGCGGGAGGTCGATGATCAGGACGTCGAGAGGGTCCCATTTCACGTCTTGGAGGAACTGGCGCACGACCCCCATGACCATCGGGCCGCGCCAGATGACGGGCTCCTTTTCGTCCACCAGGAAGCCGATGGACATGCACTTGATGCCCCAGGCCTCCAGCGGCAGGATGCGCTTGTTGTCGTCGGCGAAGGGCTTGCCGTTCACGCCCATCATCATGGGCAGCGAGGGGCCGTAGATGTCGGCGTCCATCAGGCCCACGTTGAGCCCCTGTTGGGCCAAGGCCAGCGCGAGGTTGGTGGCGACGGTGGACTTGCCGACGCCGCCCTTGCCGGAGGCGACCGCGACGATGTGCTTCACGCCGTCGAGCGGGCGCTTCACGATGGGGCCGCCGTGCGGGCCCATTCCCGGGCCGGACATGCCCTTCACCGGATCTGCGGCGCGCGGGGCGGCGGCCGGGCGGCCATCCGCGGCGGGCGCGGGGGCGGCCGGCGGGGCGGCGGCGAAGGCGGTGTCGATGACGACGCGGCCCTCCCACCCGAGCTGGCGGATCTGGCGCTCCAATGCCTCTTGCAGCCGGGCGCGCTCGTCGGGCGTGTGGTCGCGGGTGAACTGGAGGGTGAAGCGGAGCAGGTCGCCGTCGAGGGTGGGGTGCTGGACCATCTTGGCGAGCCACACGCTGCGGCCGGAGCGCGGGTCGCGCACGCGGGTGGCAGCGGGCTCGAGCAGTGCTTGCGCGGCCAATGCGGCGTCGGACATCGGGGACCTCGGATCGGGGGCAGGGCCTAACCCGTGGCGGCCGGTGGGCACGGCGGCAGGGCCACCGCGCCAGGGGCCGGAGGCGGCGGCCCGCAGGGCCGGTGCGCGCGCCGGGACGGTGCGCGGCACGGAGCGGCAGGGCCGCGACCCGCCGGAGAGACCCGGTGCCCCGCCGGCGGCGGGGCAGGCGCCCCAAGGCCGAATGTCAGCGCTGGGACCAACGCAAGACGAGGGAGGTGAGCGCCTGCGCCGGGGAGCCGAACGGGGTGGTGCGGCGGCCGTCCCAGGCGAGCCCGCGCCGTCGGACTCGATGTAGAGGGCGTCCGCGTCGACCGCGAAGAGGGCGCCCTCGACGGGACAGAGGCGGCCGAAGCGGGCATCGGCCAGGGCGTCGAGCCGCCGGGTGCGGGCCGGGAAGCCGGGGAGGGCCGGGGAGGGGACGCAGGTGCCGACCGCGCGGGGATGGCGGTGCAAGGCGACGACCTCGGTGATGCCGGCGGCGTCGCGGACGAGCAGGGCGCGGGTGCCGGCGACGTCTGGGTTGCCCCAGGCGTAGAGGGCGCCGCCACCCGGCAGGCCGCGCTGAATGGGCGCGGTGTCGAGCACTTGCTGCGCGCCGGGAGGCAACGCCGGGGGGGCGGGCGGGCCGGCGGGTTGGAGGGACGCGGCGTCGAGGGCGGCGCGCACGGGCGCGGCCGGGGCGTCGGCGGCAGGCGTGGGCGCAGAGCCGGCGCCGATGGCGGTGGACTGGACACGCGGCGGACCGGACATGGGGACCCTCGTCGTGCCGCTGCTAACCGGATGTACCGGCGGATGGGCGGCCGCCCCAGCGCAAGGCGGGGACGGGGCTGCCGTGGGGCGCCGCGTGAAGGAGCAGGGCGGGGACCGAGTCTCCGGCCTCGGCGCCGCCGCGGCCCTCCCCGAACAGCAGCAGGGCGTTGGCCTGCGAGAGACCGACCAGCGACCCGGAGGAGGCGGAGGCGGCGGGATCGGCGTGCCAGACACCGTCAGCGGCGAGGCGAACGGAGGCGCGCCAGAGCTCAGGGCGGCCGGGGCTGCGGAGGACCGGCGAGCGGAGGCGGACGTCGATCACCGGGGAGTGGGGCGACGGGTCCCCGAGGGCGCGGCGAATCCACGGGCGGACAAAGAGCGTGAAGCTGACCGCCGCAGAGGCCGGGTTGCCGGGCAAGGCGAAGACCGGGACGCCGCCGACCCGGCCGACCGCCAGGGGCTTCCCGGGCTTCATCCGGACTTTCCAGAAGTCGAGGGCGTCGCCGCCCAGCACGGCGCGCACGAGGTCCAGCTCCCCCACGCTGACGCCGCCGGTGGAGAGGATGAGGTCTGGGCGCTGGTCGAGGGCGCGCGCGAAGGCGCTCTCGAGCGCGGCGCGGCGGTCACCGGCCACGCCGAGGTCCAGGGGGACGCCTCCGCTGGCGGCCACCCACGCGGCGAGCATGGGGTTGTTGGTGGCGCGGATGGACCCCGGCGGCGGCCGGCGGCCGGGCGGCACCAGCTCGTCGCCGGTGCCGAGGATGGCGATGCGCGGCGGATCCGCCACGCGCAGACGGGAGCGGCCGCACGCGGCGGCGAGGGCGACGGCGCCGGGGTGGAGGATGGTGCCGGCGGCGAGGGCGGTGGCGCCGGCCGCGAGGTCGCTCCCGGCGCGCCGGATGTGTTGGCCGGCCTGCGGGGTGACGCCGAAGCGGACGGTGCCGCCATCGGCCGGCGTGGCGTCTTCTTGGGCGATGACGGCGGTGGCGCCGGGCGGCACGGCAGCGCCGGTGAAGATGCGGATGGCCGTGCCGGGCGCGAGCGCGTCACCGGGGGCGTCGCCGGCGGCGCGGCGGCCCGACACCGGGAGGGCGCCCCCCGCAGAGAGGCCGTCCGGCACGGCGTAGCCATCCATCGCGCTGTTGTCGAAAGGCGGCAGCGGGAGGTCTGCCCGCACCTCTTCGGCGAGCACCGCGCCGAGCGCGGCCCCCAAGCCGCGCCACCGCACGCGCCGCGGAACCGGCAGGGCAGCGGTTCGGGCGAGCGCCTCGTCGACCGAGAGCACGGGCGCCCGCTACTTCTTGATGCGCAGGGACTGGCCGGGCTGGATGGTGGACCCGCCGAGGCTGTTCCAGGATTTGATGTCGGCGACGGAGCAGCCGTAGCGGGCGGCGATCTCGGAGAGCGTGTCGCCCTTGCGCACCGTGTGCGTCGCCCACGCCGAAGACGAGGTGACGACCCGGAGCTTCTGGCCCGCCTGGATGCGGTTGGCGTTGGAGAGGTTGTTCCAGCGCATCAAGTCCGACTGCTTCACGCCGTACTTTTCGGCGATGGTGGAGAGGCCTTCGCCCTTCCGGACCGTGTGCGTGATGGACTTCGCCTGCTTCGAGGGGGCCGGCGCGGCGGTGTTGGTGAGCGCGCGGGGCGGCGCGGGCTTCTCAACTTTGGCCGTGACCTTTTCGGGGGCCGGGCTCCGCGTCTCCGTGGCGTCACCCGCGTCGGCGATGGCGTCCCCGGCGCTGCTCGCGCTGCGGCTCCCGCCGCCCCCGCGCATCGCCTTCGGGATGGTGAGCACCGCGCCCACGGAGATGCGGTTGGCGTTGGTGATGCGGTTGGCCTTCTGCAGATCGGCCGTGCTCACCCCGTATCGAGAGGCGATGGTGCCGAGTGTCTCGCCCTTTTTCACCTTGTGGGTGACGAAGGTGATGCGCTCCTCGGGCGGGATGCTCGCGACGGCCGCGAGGAACGCGCCGCCGCGCTCCCGGGGCACCCGCACCTTGACCGAGCGGCCATCGGGCGGGAGGTAGCTGCGGCGGATGTGGGGGTTCAACTCCGTGAACTCGGCCACCGAGATGCCCGCGCACTCCGCGAGCACATCGACCCCCACGCCCGGCTCCACGACGACCGAATCGTAGTCGAGGCGCGGCTGGTAGGCGATGTCGGTGAAGCCGTAGCGCTCCGGGTGGTGGCCGATGATGGCGGCCGCGATGAGCTTGGGGACGTAGTTGTCCGTCTCGTCGGGGAAGGCGCCGGCGTCCACCAGGGACCAGAAGTCCTTGGTGCCGTGGCGGGCCACCGCGCGGTCGACGCGGCCGGGGCCGCCGTTGTAGGCCGCCCACGCGAGGTGCCAGGAGTCGTAGCGACGGTTGAGGTAGCCGAGGAAGCCGATGGCGGCGTCGGTGGCCATCTCGGGATCCCGCCGCTCGTCGATCGAGCCGTCGATGCGGAGCTTCCACTCACGACCGGTGGGCGGGATGAACTGCCAAAGCCCGACCGCCGCGGCGGTGCTGGTGGCGCCCGTGCTGTAGCCCGACTCGATCATGGAGAGATAGACGAGGTCGCGCGGGAGGCCGGCGGCCTCGAGCTTCTCGTACATCATGGGGCGGAAGCGGGTGCTGCGCTCGAGCCAGCGGGCGTAGTACTTGCGGCCGGGCCCCGTGAAGTAGCGCATCCACTTGACCACGTCGTCGTTGATGACGACGGGGATGTCAAACTCGCGGGGGTCCACGGAAGAGAGATGCAGGGGGTCCGGGCTGAGCGTGGCGAGGGGGTCTGCGTAGTAGGCGTCGATGGGGCCGGCGCGCAGCGCCTCGTGCGTCATGAAGCTGGCTTCGAGGTTGCGCTCGGTGGCCAGCTCTTCGGTGGGGGCCACCGGAGACTCGGCGCCGGGCGTGCCGTCGCCGCCTTCGATGTAGTCCCAGAGGCTGCCGTCCACGGGCGCGGGCGTGGCGTCCCCGGCCTGCTGTGCGGCGGCTTCGCGCGCGGCGCGGCGGTCCTTCCAGCGGCCGGCAAAAGCAGTGCCGGGCAGCAGAAGCGCGACGGCGAGAACGATGGAACGCATGGGGCGCCCGTGGGCCGGTGGAGGCCGGTGGAGGTCTTGACATGCGTAGCGCAGTACGCGGTGCGACGTCAAGGGCCAGGAACCCGCCGCGAAGCGCCGACCTTCCACGCTGGCCTGCCGCTACGCGGGCTTGCAACGGAGATTCGCCGCATGGGATGCGGATGATTGGCTGAAAATGCCTGCGCGGCGCTCGGCGCTCATCTTCCTGAACCCGCGCTTGCAAAGCGCCGCGCCGCCAGGAGTGGATCCGGAGCACCCCAGACCCCGCCGATGACGGCCCAGCACCAGGCCCCGGCGGCCTGCAGCGCCGGGAGATCTCCCTCTCCGATCCCGCCGATCGCCACGACGGGCCCGCCGAAGCGCGCGACCGCGTCGGCGAGCGCCGCCACGCCGCGCGGGGCGTACCCGGTGTCCTTCGTGGCCGTCCCGAACACGGGGCCGAAGCCGATGTAGTCGACCGCGCCCCGCGCGTCCTCCACCTGGCCGGCCGTGTGCGTGGACCAGCCGATGAGCGCGCGCGGGCCGAGCCGTGCCCGGGCGGCGGCCGGCGGCGCGTCTTCTTGGCCGAGGTGAACGCCGTCTGCGTGGGCGGCGGCGTCGATGTCGTCGTTGACGAGCAGGAGCGCACCGCTCGCCCGGGCGGCGGGGACCAGCGCCCGCACCAAGGATCGGCGCGCGTCGGCGGATTCGCCCTTGGCCCGGACCTGCATCACCCGGCACCCGGCGCGCAGCAGCACGTCGAGCTGCGCGTGCGGCGGCAGCGGCGCGCCGGTGTCCACCATGCCGTACAGGCCGCGGGGGAGGGTCATGCCGGCTGCCCGTCCGTGAGCGCGGCCACGAGGGCGCGGGCCTTGGCGAGCGTCTCTTGCCACTCCGCTTCCGGGTCGGAGTCGGCCACGATGCCGGCCCCGACGTGGATGGTCGCGAGCCCCTCGCGGATGACCGCCACGCGGATGGCCACGGACCAGCGCGCGGCGCCGCCGGAGTCCTGGAAGCCGATGGCGCCGCAGTACACGTCGCGGGGCGCCGCCTCCAGCGCGGCGATCACCTCCGTGGCGCGGATTTTCGGCGCCCCCGACACGCTGCCCGGCGGGAAGGCGGCCGCGAATGCGTGCCACGGCGAGACATCGGGGCGCAAACGCGCCTCCACGGCTTGCTCTGCGTGTAGGAGATCCCCGCAAGCCCGGAGGGTGCGAGGCCCCCAACGCACCGCGCCGTCGGCTGCGACCCGGCCCAGGTCGTTGCGGACCAGGTCGGTGATCATGGTGAGCTCGGCCATCTCCTTGGGCGACCGGGCCAAGGCCTCGGCGGCGGCCGACGTTCCGCCGCGGGCGGTGCCCTTGATGGGCACCGAGCGCGCGTGGAGCCCGTCGGGCCCGGGGTGGAGGTCGAGGAAGGTCTCGGGGGAGTTGGACAGGACCGCGGTGTCGCCGATGCGCACCAGCGCGCCGCGCGCCGCGGGGTTTCGCTCGCGGACGCGCAAGAACGCGGCGACCGGGTCTGCGACGGGGATGGGCGGGAGGCGATGCGCCAGACACACTTGGTAGATGTCGCCGGCCGCGATGTGCGCGCGCGCGGCCTCGACCGCGGCGATGTAGGCGGCGCGGGCGCCCGGCGGGTCCAACGGCGGCGGCGCGGCGGCGTGCGACGAGACCGCCGGCGCCACGGGAGCCCCAGCGGCGGCTGCGAGCAAGGCTTCGAGGCGGTGAACGGCCGCTGTCTGCCCTCGCGCGAGACCTGCGATCTGTGCGACGAGAAGGAGGCCTGCGACGGTCGAGACAATGACTG
>JBEIVK010000989.1:0-1570 GCA_040373935.1 Alphaproteobacteria bacterium | reverse complement strand
GATGCTCCCGCTGCTGGCCTTGCTTACACTTGCCCTGCTGTTGGCCACCGCGCCGCGGTCCGCGGCCCAGCCCCCGCCCAACTTCGTAGTCATTATGGCCGAGGCCCAAGGCTGGGCGCAGACCTCCGTGCAGATGGATGATCGGGTCCCGGCCTCGCGCAGCCGTACCTTCAGCACGCCCGCCGTCGAACGCCTAGCCCGCGAGGGGATGCGCTTCACCTTCGGCTACGCACTCTCACCCCGCTGCACCCCCTCCCGTGCGGCCCTCTTCACCGGCCGCAACCCGGCCGCGCTCCAGATGACCTACGTCGGGATCGGCCGCTCCGCCGAAACTCCCCGCACCCGCCTGCTCCCGCCCGAACCGGTGCTCGAGCTCCCCGCCGATACGGTCACGGTGGCCGAAGTTCTCCGCGCCCGGGGCTACGCCACCGCCCATTTCGGGAAATGGCACGTCGGCCGCGCTGACCCTGCGAGACACGGGTTCGAGACGAGCGATGGTCCCACCAACAACGGCGGCCCCGACCAAGTGGCCAGCCCCAACCCAAAACAGGCGATCGGGATGACGGATCGGGGTATTGCCTTCCTGACCGCCGCCGCGCGGGCGGGCCGACCCTTTTACGTCCAGCTGTCTCACTACCCGGACCAGGAACGCAAGGAGGGCCGCGACGACCGCGGCGGTGGCTCGCGACCGTCGGAGGAGGTGGATCGGCAGCTCGTTCGCCTCCTGGCCGAACTTGATCAGCTGGGCCTCGCCGGTAACACCTATGTCGCCTACACCGCGGACCACGGCGGCCAAGGCCGGCCTGGCAATGCTCCCCTCTCCGGCGGCAAGGGCTCCGTCCTCGAGGGTGGCCTCCGCGTCCCGTTCCTGCTGCGGGGCCCCGGGATCGCCCCGGGGGTGTGCTCGCGCGTGCCCGTGACCGCCTGCGACCTGCTGCCCACCTTCGCCGAGCTCGCCGGGGCGCCTTTGCCGGCCGCCGTCGACGGAGGCAGCTTGGTCCCGGTCCTCCGCGACCCGGCCGGCCGCGGAAAGGTCTCCCGCCCCACCGAGGAACTCCTCTTTCACTTCCCACACTACGACCTCGGTAACGGCGGGCCTGCGACCGCCCTGCTGCAGGGGACCCACAAGCTCATCCGTTCCTACGAGACCGGAGCCGTCCGGCTGTTTGAACTGGAGTCCGATCCCGGTGAGGCCCGCGACCTCGCCACCGTGGAACCCGCGCGGACGCGGGATCTACTCGCGCAGATGGACGCCCGGCTCCGCGATATAGGCGCACGGATGGCTCGTCCCAACCCCAACCACGATCCCACTGTTGCCCCCGCGGACGAGCCTCGCCGCGGCGACCCGCGCGGTCCGGGCCAGCGTCGCGAAAAACGCTGATCCACCGATGCGCCCCCTACTGCGCTTCCCGTCGCGCCACGCCCTTCTGTTCCTGCTCGGGCTCAGCCTAGCGGCGGGGGAGCCGGGCAACCGTCCCCAGCGCGAAAATACCCCGGATCGGGGCGGCGGCCGCGGCGAGGTGCGGATGCCGCCGCCCGCCGCCCGGACCGAGGTGCCCACGGAAGCGTG
>JBEIVK010000990.1:0-1569 GCA_040373935.1 Alphaproteobacteria bacterium | reverse complement strand
GGTGATGTCGCTGTAGGTGGCGATGCGGTTGTACGTCACCCCGGCGACCGTGGCCGGTACGATGGCGGTGACGACCTGCGAAGGAGCGAGCGTCTGGTTCGCCAGTTTGTCGCCGGCGGCAAAGGCGGCGTCGATCAGGGAGGCGTACGCCTCGTAAATCGGCCGGGAGCCGTCGTTCAAATAGATCTCGTAGAAGGTTCCGTCGGCGGCCGGGTTCGGCGCGCCCCCCGGCAGCACCGGCGTCGGAGTGTCGTTGTTGTCGAAAACCTGTGTGCCGCCGGTCGGTTGGCTCGAGGCGGCCGTGGCGCTCTCGATCATTCCCTTGAGGTTCAGCTGGGCGCCGCCAGCCGTGCCGGTGGCCGTCGTCAGGGGGTTGGAATTGTACAGCCGGATGTCGCCGGAATCGCTCGTGTCCGTGGGATGGTTGGCTTCGCGGGACGCGCGGATGATCAGGGCCAACGCCTCGTCGAGGAACTCCCGCTTGAGCCGGGCGCGGTCGAAGGGGTAGTCGTCGGTCGCGTTGGTGACGGAGGCGGGGATGCTCGCCGTCTCGAAGGCCGCGATGCGCGCGTCGAGCTTCGAGAGGTCGACCATCAGGTCCGGGACGGTGGTCTCCTCAGCGGCCTCGGTGCGGAGGCGCGTCAGGTATTGACCCGACCAGATGGTGGCGGCGGCGGAGTCCTGGAAGGGATTGACGGGGGTGGACATACGCTGGGATCAGATGCGGTTGCGGTGGCCGAGGGCGCGGGCGGCGAGGCTCGGGGTGACGCGGGGGGCGGCGGCTGCGGGGGGAAGGGGTGGGGCGGGAACGGGGGTGGGGCCGGAGGGCTGGGCGGCCCGGGCAAGGGCTTCGCGCAGCGCGAGCACACGGCGGTTGGCCTCGCGTTCGGCGGCCGGCAGGGAGGGGGAGGTCAGCGCCCGCTCGCCGGAGCCGGGCTCGAGGCCGTGGCGCCGGTAGAACTCGGCCATCCGCTGCTGCGCCCGGTCGCCGGCGGCGAGGACGGCGTCGATGGAGGCGAGGTAGCGCTGCACGGCGGCAGTGTAGTCCTCCCAAGTGGGTTCGTTCGGGTTGCTCATGGCAGGAGTCACATCCGCATCCCCTGTGAGAGCAGGCGCATCGCGAGGTTGACTTGGCCGTCGGGGGACTTTTCCGGTTCGGCGCCCCAGTCGAGCCCGACCTCGGCCTCCTCGGCCCGGAGGTCGCCGCGGCGTTCGTCCTTGCGGACCTCGACCTTGAACTCGGCGACCACGGTTTCCGACTCGTGGGCCTCGACGAAGATCGTCTTCAGTTCCTCGTCGGAGCCGACGATCCGGACGAGGGTCTCGGCCTGTTGCACGAGTTCCGAACGGAGGGCGGACTCCTCGCCGCTGAGCGCCTGGAAGTTCCGGATCCGCTCCTCCAGCGACAGTTCCTCGGGGTCGGGCTCGGCGAAGAGCGTGGCGGAAGGCTTCAGGCCGGCCGGGGGTGCCGCCGGGGGCGTGTCCGTGGCGGCGGCGATGGCGACCGGTTCCTCGGCGGTCGAGTCCGGGGCGGGCGAGAGCGGTTCCGGCGGCGTGGTCGGGGCGGAG
>JBEIVK010000065.1:0-11813 GCA_040373935.1 Alphaproteobacteria bacterium | reverse complement strand
TCGCCGCCCGCAAGGCCGCCGGGAGCCCTGCCTCGACCGCCCCCCGCGCGGACGGCGGCAGGGTCGAGAGCCAGGCCCCGACCCGCGCCGCGTCGATGCCCAGCAACACATCGGCCCGGGCCTCGGGCCCAAGCGCGAGAAGGTGCTCCGGCACGACGATGGCGCCCGTCCAGGCAGGCGCGACGCCGCCGCTCCGGGAGAGCGCGGCGCCCACCACGGCCGCGCGTTCGGCAAGGTCCAGCGTCGGCAGCAAGCCGGAGAGCGCGCCGGCGACGTCGATGACGGCCCCGCGGTCCGCCACCTCGACCAGCCCGGCGGGCGCCGGGGGCCGCGGACGGCCCTCCTGGACCGCCCGCACCACCTCGAACAGCCACCCCGCCTCCACGCTGTCGAGGCGCTCGGAGCGCATCAGGGCGTCCGCGAGGGCCGCGCGGCGCGAGGGCGGCAACAGCCGCACCAGCTCGCCCTGGGCGGCGGACGGCGCCAGCGCGAACAGGAGGCCGCCGGGGCGCGGGGGCAAGGCGGCGATGAGGCCGGCGAGCCCCGCCGGGCCGAAGTCGTCGCGGAGGCTCCGCACCAGGGCCGCCTCGGGCTGCACCACGAGGCTGGCCGCGAGGGCGTGGCGGTCCAGGGCGTCGAGAGCGGCGGCCTCCGAGGGCAGGGCCGCGGCGTCGCCGCTCGCGAGCAGCTCGGCGAGGGCGACCCGAGCCGCCGCAACGTCGCTGCCGCCGGGCATGACCGCCGGGAGCGCGTCCGGAAACAGCAGCACCGCGCGCGCCAGCAACGGGAGCTCGCCCCCGCGCAAGAGGCCCCGAAGGACGGCGTCCAAGGCTGGATCTCCCGCGGCGCCCGCAGCGCTGGCCAGGCGCCCGGCCCAGCGGGCCCGCGCGTCCTCGGTGGGAGCCGGCTCCGGCGGCGGCGCGGCGTCTTCGGTGGCCTCCGCGGGGGCCGGCGAGGCCGGCGCACGCGCGATCTCGGCCAGCATCGCCGCGTGCTCCGCTGCCTCTCGGCGCATCGCCCGCAGCCCGCCCAGCAGGGCCAACAACGCGGCCGTACCCACGCCGATGCCGAGCCACCACGGCAGGTGCGGCAGCAGCGCGCCCCACACGCCCCGGGACAGCTCGGGGCCCTGCAGGGGCTCGACGGGCCCCGCGCCGGTGACGGGCGCGGCGTCCTCGGCCGCGGCGTCCTCCCCGGGCAGCGCCGGCCGCGGCGGCAGCGCGCTCGCGCTCACCCCCACCGTCACCCACGGCGTCGCCGCCCGCGCTGCCGCCCGCCGCCCGATGGCCGCGGCGTCGTCGGCCGAGAGGGACGGCTCGTGCGCAAAGCCGCAGCGGGCCGCCGTCAGATGGGCCTGCGCCTGCACGGCGCCGGGCCCCGCCTCCTCTCCCAGCCCGGGCAGGGACGCGGCCGGCGGCTGATCCGCCACGGCGTGGGACACCCACACGCAGCCCGTCGGGGCGCACAGCTCTGCCGGGCAGTCCACCGCCAGGGCGTCGGCGAAGCGCGCCTCCAGCCGATGGACCTCCGCTTGCACCGCGGCCGGGATCTCCCGCCGCGGCACCGACTCGGCGCGCGCCGCGACCGCCACGCCGCCCAGGGCCCAGATACTCACCAGAAGCGCGCCCATCAGTAGATCCTCACAACGACTCGACGGTGGCGGGCGAGGCGCTCGTCGGGCGGCAGGCCCGCGAGCTCCGGCTCTGGCAAGGGCACCGTGTCCGCGTATCCCTCGACGCGTACCCGCCCGGCGTCCACCCCGACGGCCTCCAGGCGCCCGCGCACCGCGTTCGCCCGGGCCGTCGACAGCTCCCAGTTGGAGGCGAAGGCCCCCCCCGCGGCCACCGGCGTCTCGTCGGTGTGGCCCTCCACGGCGAAGGCGTAGCGGCCGGCGTAGGGCGTGAGCGTGCCCAACATGCGCGCGAGCACCTCTTGCTGCTCGGGGCGGATGGCCGCGCTGCCCGAGTCGAACACGAGCCCCGAGTTCAGCGAGAGCTTCAGCCCGTCGTCCGTCAGGTCCGTTCGCACCAGCGCTTGGAGGCCCTCGGCGGCGATGCGCGCCTCGATCTGCTGCTGGATGGCGCCCAAGCTCTCCGGCTGGGCGACCCCGGAGATGTCCTCGGCGATTTGCTGCATGCGCGTCCGCGACACCTCGGCCGCGGCGAGCAGCATCGCCATGAACACGAGCAGGTTGGTGATGAGGTCGGCGTAGGAGAGGAGCCAGCCCTCTTCGCCCGTGTAGCTGCGGCGCTGCATGGCGCTAGCCCCCCTGACCGCCGCGGGCGATCAGCTCCGCGACGCTCTGTTCGCAGCGCTCCAACGCACCGATGCGCTCGTCGAGCAGGCCGCGCAGGAAGTGCCCGAGCGGCCCCGCGACGCCCGCCCCGAACGCCACGCCGTAGAGCGTCGCCAGCAAGGCCAGCGACAGCGACGCGCCGAGGTTGGCGCCCTCCGCGCCCATGGTCTGAAAGAGCTGGATCATCCCGGTGATCGTCCCCACCATCCCGAAGGACGGCGCGAGCTTGGCGAGGACCTCCCAGTTGCCGATGGGCGGCTGCCACCGCTCCATCTCGGCGTGCCGCAGCTCGGTGAAGGCCGCCCGGGTGGCCTCGACCGGCGCCCGCGACAGCACCAGCGCGAGCATGCGCCGCACCGCCGGGAAGCGGCTCCCCTCGGCCATTCCCACCGCTTGCGCGCGGCGCCCCTCCCGCCACAGCTCGACCAACTGCGCCCGCTCGGCCTCGAGCGCCGCCGTCTCTTTGGCGAGGAGCCCCGCCCCTGGCACGATCTCCCGCAGCAGCGCGAAGGTGCGGGCCGTCGTGCGGCCGCTCGACATCACGAGCACCGCCGAGAACGACCCGACCAGCACCATGACGAAGGCGTGCCCGTCAAAGGCGGAGATCGTGGTGTCCGTGCGCTCCTGGAAGCCCACCCACACCACGAACGCAAGCAACGCAAGTCCGACGATCTGCACGAGGTCCTCCTGCTGTCACGGGCCGCGCTGGAGGCGGTCCAGCGCGTCGCGAACCCCTGGGTCCGAGGAGATCTCCTCGGCGGCCTCCCAGGTCTCGATGGCCTTCTCCTTCTCGCCGAGAAGAAGAAGAATGGAGCCCTTGGCGCGGAGGGTCTCCGGGTGGGACGGGTAGCGCGCCAGCACCAGCGAGACCCACTCCAGCGCGAGGGCGTAGTTGCCCGCCGCGATGGCCTCCTGCATGCGCGTGCGCGCCTGGGAGAGGCTCACCTCGGGGGCCGCGGTGTCGACCCGCAGCCCGCGCTCGCGGTAAGCGGCGTCCAGCACGGCGTCGGCGGCGGTCGGGCGCGGCGGCACGAGGCGGGTGGCCGGCAGCGACTCGACGCCCCCGCGGGCCGGGTCGTGGGCGATGACGATGCGCTGGCCGCTGGCGAGCAGCGGGATCTCGATCTCCGTGAGCACCGCGCCGTCGTTCCAGCGGACCGTCAACGCCGTGGTGGAGCCAAAGCCAAGGGGGCGGACCTGCGTCCCCTCGGGCTCGACGAGGGCCGGGTTCACGACAGGCGGCGGCTCCAGCAGGTACTGCGTGTAGCTGCGGGCGGCGCAGCCCGGGCCGACGAGCAGGAGGCCGAGCGCGACGCCTGCGAACGGGCGAGAGAGCGAGGTTCTCATGGGATCACCGGGAGGACGCTCACGTTGAGCAAGGAGACGCCGAGGCCCACGGTCCCCTGCGTGGAGACGGTGAGCAGGCCGCCGTAGTTGGAGCGGCCGAAGGGCACCCGCACCACGCCGACCGCGGTGAGCAGGGGGTCCAGCTCGTCGATGGACTCCCCCAGCACGCTGCGGGTGAGCGCCGTGGGCACGCTCACGACGAGCTTGGCGCCGACCAGGGTGTTCCAGAGCGGCGTGCGGCGGTAGTGCACGGCGCCGATGCCGACGATCGGGTCCACCAAGGAGAGGGTGACGCCGGAGAGATTGGCGTTCGTCTCGCCCCACTGGTCTGTCCAATCGAGCGAGATGTGCTGGCCGGGAAGCACCGCGAGGTCCACGAAGGCCTGGGTGAGGCTGTCGCCCCGGGCGCGGCGCTCGAGCTCTGCGGCGCGGGTATAGACGCGCTCGCTCGCCTGCATCTCGGTGAGACCCGGGTCTACGTTCTGGGCGAAGACGACCCGCCCGGTGCCGATGTCCACGATGCGGAGAGACACCCCGCCCGCGTGCTCTTCGACCCAGGCGGCGGCCCGCGCGGCCGGCGCGTCCCCGCGAAGCTGGGCGTCCAGGCGGGCGAGCTCGGGCAAGGAGAGCGGACCGGCCTCGTAGACCATGCGGCCGTCCTCCACCCAGACCCGCGGCGCGGCGCACGCGACACAGACCCGCACCACCCCGCCCACGGCCTGCTGCAACGCGGCGGCCGCCTCCGTGGCGAACCACCCTTCCGATGTGGCGTCGCGCGCGCGTGCGTCCACGAGCAGCAGGGGAGAGAGCTCCTCGCGCGCCACCCGTCCCGACTCCACCCGCAGCCGAAGCAGCTCGCCGGCCCGCGCGAGGGCGTCGCGCGACTCGGCGGGCCCGGCGTGGGCGACGAGCGGCGCGGCGAGCAGGGCGGCGGCCATCAGAACCAAAACGCCACCTCCGTCCCCAGGCACTGGAAGGGGCCGTCCTCGTTGCCGAAGGACAGGAAGTCGTAGCTGCCCAGGTTGGGCGACCGCCGCAGGGAGGGCAGCCGCTCGACGAAGGCCGACACCCCGACCCGGTTGCCCACGCGGAGGTCCAGCCCGACGTGCAGGCCGCCGAAGGTGTTGCGCGGCGGCTCGCCGGCGGTGTCCCCCAGGATCTCCTGCAGGTTGAGCGCTTGCTCCCGGAAGGACGCGACGGCCGGGCCCCAGGCCGTGATGGCCGACGCGCCGACGAAGGCGTAGAGGTCTGGCCGTGTGAGCGAGCGGGAGCTTCCCGTGAGCAGACGTTGCACGCGGGCTTGCCCGAGGACGCCCTGGTAGGCCTGCGGGATGAAGCTGTAGCCGACCAGGACGCTCGAGGTCCAGGCCCGCGCGTCGTTGACGGCGAGCTCGGCCCCGGTTTGCAGCCACAAGAACGGCGGAGCGCCGGTGCCCTCGCCATCCTCGGGCCGGGCGTAGCTGCGCACGGCGAGCCGCAGCGGCACGGCGACAGGGCCGCGCCCACGAAGGACGTCGAGGTACTCCGCCCGGGCCTCGGCGGCGGACTTGAGCGGCGCCGGCGCCCGCACGAGCGCCGCGGTGCCCGCCGCGCTGGACAAGGTCCGCGCCCACACCACGGGAAGCTCCGGGGAGAGCCGGGTGATGCGCGCCCGAAGCACCAGCGAGGCGCCCTCGGCCTCCACGTCGACGAACAGCGCGTGCTGCCCGCCACCCGCGCCGGCCTCGGCGAGCACGGATGGCTGGTCCACCCCGCGGGCGAGGACGGTTCCCTGCGGCCCGCTGTGGACGACCACGGCGTTGCAGGCGGGACAATGGACCAGACGCAGCCCGGTGCCCGGGTTGCGCATCAGACCGGCCTGGAGGTGGTTCTCCATCTGGGCCTGCAGCCCGGTGCCGAGCCCGACCGGCACCGTGACCTGCGCGAGCACCACCGGCGTGGGAGCCCCAAAGGGGGGCGCCGCCACCCATTCGAGCACAAGCTCATCGAGCAAGTCGAAGACGGCAAGCTGGACCTGCGCCGTGACCCCCGCGCGCGCCGCCTCCACGGCGGCCTCCACGGCGTCCGACCGCTCGTCGGCCCGGGCCGGGCGGGCGACGCCGAGGGCCAGCGCGGCGAACCCGAGGCTCAGCGGACCCACTGGAACACCCCGTCGGCGCAGACGCCCCCGTGCAGGATGGTCTCGCGGGGATCTCGCGAGGCGAGGACCAGCACGGCATCGCCGGGGCCAGCGCTGCCGTTCGCCGCATACCGCGCGCAGGCCCCCGGCCAGGCCAGGGCGTCGGGGAGCGGCCCCAGGACGGCGACGTCGTCGAAGGCAAGGGCCGGCGCGCGGTCCGAGACGGGCTGCCCTCGGGCGACCAGCGCGACCTGAGCCGCGAAGCGCATCTTGGCGGCGAGCTGGCCGTCGGCGTCGTGCGGCTCCACCAGCCAGGTGCGGCCCGCGAGCTCTGGGCGAAGCGACACGGCGGCCGCGACGATGGCCCCCACCTCGGCGTCCAGCCCCTGCAGCACGGCCTCCACCCGCGGCGGGCGCCCGGCGACCAGGGGCGGCGCGCACACGAGGACGACCCGCTCCACGTAGTCCCCGCGGGGCCGCGGCGGACGCACCTGGCCCGGATGGCGCAGCACCGCCTCGTCCAGCGGGAGCTCCTCGCAGGCGACCGGGCGCACGGCCGCGCGCGACGTGAAGAGCCCGGGCAAGGGGCCCTCCGGCCAGAAAAACGCCCAGAGACCCCAGGACCGCGGCGGCGGCGGGCTGCGCGGCGTCACGGCCCGAGCCCCGGCAAGGGGCGCGGCGCCAAGGCGGTGGCCCGGAGCTGCGCGTTCACCAGGATTTGCGACAGCGCACCGTAGTAGTCGTCCGAGAAGTGGCGCTTGTAGGCGTCCCGGCCCAGGCGGTCGGCGGGGGCGCGGACCAGCGCGTCCATCACGCGGTGGCCCACCCAGACGCCCACGCCCGTCTGCTCGACGAAGCGGGCGTCGAAGCGCTCGACCGCGAGGAGGTGGCCCCGCCCGTCGCGCACCTCGACCTCATGCCCGATGCGCTGCTCGTCCACGCCCGGAGCGAGCGTGAACGTGAGCGCGAAGGCCGTCCAGCTCAGCGGATAGCGCTTGCGCTCGTTGACGCGGCCGCGCAGCTCGAGCACGAGATCGGCCGGCGGGCCCGCGGGGGAATCGGCCGTCGGCAGCGCCACCCGCCGCGCCCGCGCCTCGGTGCGAACGGTGGCGCCCTGGGCCTCCAGCGCCGCGCCCACGCGGCGGCACAGCACCTGGGCCTCGATGGCCGTCAGCGCCGGGCCGGGGACGCAGAAGACATCGATGCGCAGCCCGGCGAAGTGCGGGGCGTCGGGCTGGACGACCCGCGGAGCGTTGAGCCCGCCGAGGGGCTGGTAGATCTTGACGCAGCCGGCCAGCCCACAGGCGAGCGCCAGCACAGCCAGGGCCCGAAGGGGCCACCGGCGCGGCGGGCACACGGGGGACGCAGGGCGGACCATCGGACTCCGGGCGAGCGCCGGTATCATGGCACGGGGCGCGGGCCATCCGCGCGGGCGGCGGCAGGCCGGGGGCGTTGCGGGGGGCGGCGAGCCCCCCGCCCCATAAACAATCGGCCAAAGATGCGGACAACCGCTGGCAGCGGGATCAGCCGTCGTCGACCGTGCTCTGCAGGCGGTCCACCACCTCGCGGTGGGAGGCGGGATCGTCCACCTGCTCGAAGCGAAGCTCATAGAGGAGGTATCCGTCGCCGGCCGAGAGGCTGCGGACGCGCGCGGTGGCCTCGATGCGGGGGCCTCCGGGCAGGCCGAGGCGGACACGGACGGACCCACTCTGCACGAAGATGAGGCGGAAGTCCGTGGGCATGACGAAGGCCGCGCCGTCGACCGAGAGTTGGACGAGCCGGGCGGGCGGGGCGAGCAACGAGACCGGGGGGCCGGTGGGCGGCAACAGCTCGAGCACGCGGCCGCCGCCCTCGCGGCCGGGCGTGGCCTCGGTGAACTTGTCGATGAAGCCGATGAGGACGCCATCGCGGCCGCGGTCCGGGACGGGGACGCCGACCCGGACGACGGAGGCCTCGAAGGTCCAGCCGCGGGCGTCGCCGGCCAACCAGACCCGGAGGTCTTCACCGCCGACGAAGCGGTGGTCCCCCACGAGGAGGACGACGCCGCCCTTCTCGACGCGAAGGACGGAGGCGCGGAGCAAGCCGCCGCCGCGGGGGAGGACTTCGCAGGGGGAGCGCTGGGCCGCGGCGTCTTCGAGGATGCGCCGGGGGTCGATCGTCATGGGGCACTCGGGGGAGCGCCTCCTTAGCACCGCGGAGCGGCGCGCGGGATACGGGCCCGCATGCGGATCGTCCACCTCACCGACCTGCACGTCGAGCGCATGCCCGCTCCCGCCGAGTGGCTGAGCAAGCGGCTCATCGGCGGCGTGAACCTGTACCTCTTCGGCCGCGCTTCGCACTTCACGGCGGCGGCGCAGCAGGCCGCGGTGGACGCCGCGCTGGCCCAAAAGCCCGACGCCGTGGTCATCACGGGGGATCTGACGGCCCAATGCACCGACGGCGAGCTGGCGGCCGCGCGCGCGCTGCTGGCCCCGCTGCTGGACACGGTCCCCACCGTCATCCTGGCTGGCAACCACGACACCTACGTGCCAGAGGCGGCGCCGGGCGCGCGGCTGCGGTCTGTGTTCGGCGCGTGGATGCCAGACGGGCCGGCTGGGCTGCGGCGTCTGCCGGGCGTGTCCTTCCTTGCGGTGGAGACCGCCCGCTTCCACGTGCTCAGCAGCGGGCGGGTGGCGGACGGCGCGCTCGCCCAGGCCGAGGCGCTGCTCGGCGAGACGGGGGACGACTTCGTCTTCTGGTGCCAGCATTATCCGCTGCGGAACCGCCACGGCGGCCCCTACGGCCCGTGGACGCGCGCGCTCTCCAACGCGGCGGCGGTGGAGGCGTTGCTGGCGCGCCAAGCGCGGGTGGGCGCGGTGCTGCACGGCCACGAGCACCACGGGTTCCGCGGCTCGCTCGACACCGCCGCGGGCCCGGTGCCCATCCTGGACCCGGGGGCGAGCGGCTACGCGCACCTCCCGCACAAGGGCCGCACGGCCCACTTCAACGTGTACACGGTCGAGGCGGGCGCGCTCGCCGGCGTGGGGCGCTTCGCCTTCGACGGCGCGGCCTTCCGGCCGGAGGCCGGCGGCGCCTACGCGAGCGGAGGCTGAGATGCGGCGGTGGTCGGTGCTGGCGTGGGTGGGAGCGGCGGCGTGTACGGGCGCCAAGGGCGGGGCAGACACCGGGGCGGCGGGCGGCGGCGTGGCGGCCATCGTGGACGCCGGGCGGTCCACGCACTTCTTCGACCACCCCTTCCCGTCGGACGCCGTGCACCACACGGGCGCCCACCCGGACCTCGCGGGCTTTCCGGCCGCGCCGGGGGACCTCGGCGGCGGCATCGTGGCGGGCTGGGCCCGGCGCCTGGGCGAGACCGCGCAAGGCTTCGCCAACAACGGCGTGGTGTACTTCCGCTTCGAGGGCGCCTTGGCCGACGTGCCCGCAGAGACGGCGGGCGCACCCGACGACGCGCTGCTGCTCATCGACGTGGACACCGGAGAGCGCCTTCCGCTGGTCGCGCGCTTCGTGGCCGATCCGCAAGGAGACCCCTTCTACGCCGAGAACACCCTCGCGATGGCGCCGGCCCTCGGGTCGCCGCCGCGCAGCGGCGCTCGGCTCGCCGCGGTCGTGATGGCGAAGGCGGGGGCGGCGCCCGCGGCCGGCTGGGCGCCGGACGCGACGGTGCGCGGGGCGCTGGAGCGCGCCGGGGTGCGGGGCGAGGTCGCGGTGGCGACCGTCTTCACGGTGCAGCACCCGGTCGCCGAGCTGCGGGCCCTGCTGGACGACGCCGCGCCGCGCTGGGCGGCCCTGGACTTTGGAGCGGTGCGGGTGCGGAGGGCCGTGCGGGTGGACTTCTCCCAAGGGGAGACCCCCTCCGGCCGGGCCGGAACCGCGGTCACCACCACCTTCGCAGATGGCTCGGCCGAGACCGCCTGGCTCGCCCCGCTCGACGGCCCCGATGGCGTGCACGGGCACGACCTCGGGGATCCTTGGCCGATGGTGGTCTACCAGATGGAGGTGCCGGTCCTGAACTACTCCGGCCTCGCGGACCGCCCGTACATGAGCCCCGGGCTGACGCACGTGGGCGATGTGGCGCGGGACTCGGGGTGGATCGACTTCGTGGACGGCCTGCCCGCGCGCGCGCCCGACGTCGAGACCATCCGGCTCACGGTGAGCCTGCCCAAGGGCAGCGACGGCGCCCCGTTGGCCAACGCGCCGGTGGTGGTGTGGGACCACGGGACGGGCGGGCACGCCTGGAATGCCGTGCAGCGGCGCAACGGCCAGGACGACGGGCCAGAGCTGGCGCGGCGCTTCGCGGCAGCCGGGGTGGCGGTCGTCGGGCGGGACGCCGCGCTGTACGGCACGCGCTACCCGCTCATCGACGAGGGCTACAACGCGAGCCTCGGCTTCTACAACATCGTGAACCTCCCGGCCTTCCGCGACAACCAGCGGCAGACGGCGATCGAGGGGACGATGGTGCGGTGGTTCGTCGAGGAGCATCTGAACGCCCTGCTGCCGGAGGGCAGCGTGGACGCGGCCCGGCTCCTGCGCTTCGGGCATTCGATGGGCTCGGTGACGGCCAACCTCGGGCTGGCGGCGGATGGGCCGGCGTGGCGAGGCGCGTTCCTGAGCGGCTCGGGCGGCGTCTTCACCCATTACTTCCTGGACACCGGGCTGCTCGGCTCCTTCGATCCCGCGCTGATCCGCTCGCTGTTCGGGCTGTTCGGGGCGCCCGTGCCCGAGGTGGTGACGCCGTCGGCGGCCTTCGGCGCGGCGCTGGGCTTGCCGGAAGAGGCGTGGCCAGGCGTGGACCGCCTGCACCCGGCGGTGGCGTTGTTCCAGTGGACAATGGACCCGTCGGACCCGATGGCCGTCGCGCGGGATCAGGCGGTGCCGAGCACGCTCTTCATCGGCGAGGGCGACCTCCAGGTGCCCAACTTCACGAGCGACGCGCTCGCGCGCGCGTTGCCGGACGTGACGGTCGTGCGCTGCACGCCCACGACCGCCGACTACGACCCCCACTCCTGCCTGCACCGCGAGGACGCCGGCTTCGACGCCCTGTCCGACTGGCTCTCCACCGCGCTCGCCCGTTGACGCCGCGCGGGCCTCAGCCCTGCGGCAGCAGCCAGCGGGCGTAGCGCGCGCCGTTGCGCTCCGGGCGCCGCAGCGCCTCGTCCGCGGGGATGGCGGACTGGGCCTCGTCCAAGCCGAGCGCGGCGTAGAGCGCGCGCAGGGTGCCGGCCGGGTTCGCCGTGACCGCCTCGTAGGAGACGCGGATGAGCGGCATCGGCAAGACCTGTTCCCAGTGGGCCATCAGGCCCGCCATGCGGTCCCGGTACGCCGCCATGTCGAACGGGTCCCCCGCGAAGGGCAGCGCGCCGCCCGCCAGCGGAGCCCGGGCCCACGCCACCGCGAGATCCGCTGCGTCGCGCTCCACGACCACGATGCGGGCGTGCGGAAACAGCGTGGCGATGAGGCCGAGGTGCGGGAGCTGATCCGCGCGAGCCACCACCGGCACCGGGCCGAGGCCATTGTCCCGGCCGAGCACGCGCTCCGCGAGCTGCTGCCGGGCGCTGGGTTGGAGGCGGTCCATGCACTCCGGGTAGGGGCGGCCTTCGGCGACGGGGACCCGCTCGACCGCGGCGGCGATGTCCGCCCAGGGCGCGGGGGTGAGGCCGGGATGCCAGGACAGGAGCTTGCCGACGAGGCCGACCCCGCTGTGGGGCATGCCCACGACGAAGACCGGGCCGGTGCCGCCGCGGCCGGGATGCACGCTCGCGAAGTGCGCGGGCGAGAAGGCCGCCTGCACGGCGTCCATGTCGGCGGCGAAGCGCAGGGCGTCGAACCGCACCGGCAGACGGCGGTGCCCGCCGAGCCACGCCGCGGCCGCCCGCGCCGGCTGCCCCAAGGCGTCCAGCAGGTCGCCGTGGGCCAGGGAGAGGTCGGCGGCCTCCAGGGCGGGCAGGCCGGGAGCGGCGAGCAGGCGCTCCACCACCGGCAGCACCGCGGCCGCCCCCACGCCGTCCGCCGCGCTGGCCCGCGCGAGGGTGGCCGCGCCCGCGGCGTCCAGGC
>JBEIVK010000029.1:0-14716 GCA_040373935.1 Alphaproteobacteria bacterium | reverse complement strand
GGGGGCGGCGCGGTGGTGGGCGTGGCCTTCCAGGGCATCGGCAGCCTGGAGAACGTGGGGTACTTCATTCCACCGCCGGTCATCCGGCATTTTCTGGAAGATGTCGCAGACGGCAACGGCTACCAGGGCTTCCCCAAGCTGGACGTCAACCTCGCCAACATGGACGCTCCAGCGGCGCGCCGGCGGGCCGGGCTCCAGGACGGCGAGACCGGCGTGCGGGTGGACTTCGTGCATCCGGGGAGCCCCGCCGCGGCGGTGCTCCAGGCCGGGGACATCCTGATGCGGCTCGACGGCGAGGTCCTCGCCAACGACGGCACCTTCGCCTGGGGCGAGCAGCGCCTCCAGCTCCCGGCCATCATCGACCGCTTCCAGGTCGGCCAGTCCGCGGAGGCGCTGGTCCTGCGGGGCGGCCAGCGGGTGTCGGTGCGCGTGCCTCTCGGGCGCAGCGTCTACCCGGACCGCCCGTACGAGACGCTTCCCCGGTACTACGTCTACGGCGGGCTGGTCTTCGTGCCGCTGGACCGCGAGACCGTCGCGGCGGTGGGCGGCAACGACCCGGCCATCCTCTACGAGTACCTGTACCGGCAGCTCGAAGAGCCGGGCGCCGTTCGCGCGGGCCGCGTGCTGCTGCTCCGCCGTTTGGACCACGCCGTGAACGCGGCGCTCCCCACATCGGGCGGGGCCATCGTCGACCGCGTGAACGGCCAGCCCATCACCTCGCTCGAGAGCCTCATCGCGGCCTTCGAGAGCCACACGGGCAAGCACCAGGTCATCGAGTTTGCGCACCTCGAAGACGTCGCGGTGCTGGACCGCGCGGCCGCCGCTGCCGCCAACGCCGCGATCCTGAAGGAGTACGCCGTGCCCGTGGATCGCCGCCTGTGAGCCCGCTCCTCCCGCTGCTGCTCGCCGTCTCGGCCACGGCGTCCGCCCGCGCTCCCGCGGGCCCCGGGCCCTCCGTGGTCAGCCTCACCGTCACCCACCAAGCCTGGGAGCCGGGCGCGCCCTGGCAAAAGGCGCCGCCAGCGCAGCGCCAGGGGCAGGCGGTCGTGGTCGATGGCCCCGAGGGCCCGCGCCTCGTCACGAGCGCGAGCCTGCTCGCCAACGCGACCCTGGTCCGGGTGCAGAAAAACGGCGCGCCGACCGAGGCCATCGCGCGGGTTGCGACGCTGGACCGCGAGGCCAACCTCGCGGTGCTGGCCGTGGACGAAGGCGCCTTCTACGCCGATCTCTCCCCGGTGCGCTTCGCGCGCAAGCCCGTAATCGAAGGCGAGATCACCCTCGCCCGCTGGCGCGGCAGCCAGCTGGAGACAGCCAACGCGCGGGTCGCGCGGGCCACGGTCGTGGACAGCATGACGGGCGTGCTGGACCTCCTCTCCCTGCGGGTGTCGACGGACATGGCCAACGGCGGCGCCGCGGAAGCGGCCTTCCGCGGCCGGGACTTCGTGGGGCTCGCCGTCGGGCAGCTCAACCCGGAGCTCGCGGTCGTGCCCGCGGGCACCATCGCGTCGTGGCTCCGCGCCCTGGACGCTGGGGAGTCGCGGCCATGGGCCGGCACGCTGGGGCTCGGTCAACAGGCGATTCGGTCGCCGGTCTTCGTGGACTGGCTCGGGCTCGACGCGCCACGCGGCGTGCTCATCACCGGCGTGCCGCAGGGCAGCGCGGCCTGCGGGGCGCTGCGGCGCGGCGATGTGCTGCTCTCGGTGGCCGGGCAGCCGCTCGACGGCGAAGGCAACGTGCGGGATCCCGACTTCGGCCTGTTGTACTTCGAGGCGCTGCTCGCCGACTACCGCGCCGGCGACGCCCTCCCGGTCGAGGTTCTGCGAGACGGCAAGGTGCTGTCCCTGGCCCTCGCGCTGCGGCCGATGACGGGCGCGCACAGCCTCATTCCCACGGATCGCCCGGAGCCTCCGGGCTACCTCGTGGCGGGCGGCTTCGTCTTCCGCGAGCTGGACGAGACGACCCCGGCGCGCAGCAACGAGGCGCGCATCGTGTCGGCGCTGCAGCGCGGCGCGCAATCCTCCGAACAGCGGCGGGTCATCGTGCTCGCGGCCGTGCTCGCCGACACCTACAACCTCGGCTACCACGGCCTCTCGGACCTCGTGGTGGACTCGGTGAACGGCCGCCCCGTGGACGCGCTGGAAGACGTGAAGGCCGCCTTGGAGGCCCCGGAGTCGGGCTACCACGTCGTGCGGTTCCGCCCGAACGTGCGCATGGCGGAGGCTGTGCTCGACGCGTCCACCTTCGCCGAGGCGAGCGCCCGCATCGCCGCCGCCTACGGCATCACCGAGGTCTGGCGCGCCCCGCCGCCACCGCCGGACTTGGGCCCCGCCTGCGCGGCGCCCGCCGCCCCTTAGAACGCGCCCAAGCTCAAGTGCGGCAGGAGCAGCGGCTCCTCCCGCCCCGGCAGCCGCCACGGGTTGACGCCAATGTCCAAGCTGGCCGGGCCGACCGGAGTGGCAAAACGCAAGCCGGAGCCGAGCCCGACGCGGAGGAAGGGGTCCACGCCGAGCGTGTCGCTGCGCACGCGGATGTCCGGGTCCAAGAAGTCCACGCGGCCCATGTCGCAGAACAGGACGAGGGAGGCCGAGTCCGTCGTCCCCACGCCCAACAGGCGCAGCGGGACCCGCAGCTCGGTGGAGAGCGAGAGCAGAAGGTCGCCGCCCGTCGGCACCCAGCGGGTCGGCCGCTCGCGCACGCCCAGGCCCTCGACGGCAGGCTCCAATGCGCTTGGAAAGGCGATCGTGGGCCGCCCGCTCCGGTTCGCGGGGCCGACGCTGTTGAGCTGGAAGCCGCGCAGCGTGGCGCTGCCGCCCAAGAAGAACCGCTCCTCGACGGGCAGCGTGGCGCCGCGCCCGGCCCACCCGGCCCCCGCGCGGGCGCCGAGGTCCAGGACCAGCGGGCCCAGCCCGACGTAGCGCTCGACGCGCAGGTCGGCGCGGGCGGTGACCGGCCGGGCCCAGAGGCCGTCGGTGAACTCCAGCAGCCCGCTGGTCAGGCCGCCGCGGCGCGGGTCCAGCGGGTCATCGCGGCCGTCGTAGCGCACGAGCACGGAGGGGCCAGCGTGGACACGCACGCCGGACGGGATGCGCGGCACGCCGAGGCCGGCACCCTCCAGGCCAAGCGGACCGAGCCACGGGTCCCCGGCCACCAGGAGGCCGAGGTCCACGTCGTCCAGGCGCCGCCGCTGGAGCTGGTACTCGACGACGGCCTCCCAGCGACCGGGCGCGAAGGCGAGGCCCACCGCGCCGCCCGTGCGCAGGAAGCGAAAGTCGGGCTGCTGCACCGTCTCGCCAAGCAGGGCCTCGGCCCGCAGCGCCCCCGTGCGCCCGACGAGATGGGGCGCCGTGTACTGAAGCGCCGATCGGTACACCGGCGTCGCGGTGTCGAGGCGCCACGCCTCCCCCGCCCAGCCCAGACCGGCCTGCGCCAGGCCCGTGAGCTTGTGGCCGAGCCCGCCGATGTTGCGGTGCGTGGCCCGCACCCGCGCCCGCACCCCTTGGTCGGTCGCGGCGCCGCCGCCGGCTTCGATGAGGATGTTGGGCTTCTCGTCCAGCAGGAGGAGGAGGTCGCGCGCGCGGTCGTCATCGCCGATCAGCTCGGGGGACACGGCGCGGAAGAGGTCCAGCGCGTACAGGCCGGAGCGGGTCTGCTCCAAGGCGGCCGGGGTGATGGGCTCACCGACCCGCACCGCGATCTCTCGCTCGATCACGCGCCGGCGGGTGCGCTGGTTGCCCTGGACGACCACGCTGCGCAGCCGAACCTGACCGCCTGGGCGCACATCGAACACCGCCTCGGCGGCGAGGCGGTCGGCCGACAGGCGACTCTCGACCGTCACATCGGCGTAGAGGTAGCCTTGCGCGCGCAGGGCGTCCGTCCACGCGGCCGCGAGGGCGTCGAGGCGGCTCGGACTGTAGGGAGCGCCCACGAGCTCCGCCTGGGCGGCCGCCAAGTCCACGCCGGGCACCTCGGCCGTCGCCTCCAGCCCACGCAGCAGCGTCTGCTGGCCCTCCTCCACCGCGAAGCGAACCGTCGCCATCGGGCGGAGGCCGACGCGCGCCCGCGGCTCGATGCCCACCGTCCGCACGCGCGCGTCGAGAAACCCGTGCCCGCGGTAGAGCTGCACCATCCCGGCCCGCGCGACCTCGACCCCGGCCGCCGACACGACCTGCCGCCCCAGGCCGATGGGGTCTGCTTCGGCCGCGGCTTGTGCGAGGGTGCGCGCCGGGAATGCGGCTGCGCCGTCCACCACCACCGCCTTCAGACGGGTGCGCGGCCCGGCGCGCGCATCGAGGAGGATGGACCGCACGCCTTCCTTTTCGACGAGGCGACCGTTCACGCGCGCGTCGAGATGCCCGCGGCGGTCCAGCCAGGCGGCGAGATCCGTCGCCGCCTCGGCGGCAGAGCGGGCGTTCACGTCCTCGCCGCCGTACAGTCCGACGATCTCGCGCAGCTCGCGGTCCCCCGGCAGGTGGCGGTCCCGCCAGAAGCGACGGCTGGCGACGGCGAGGACGACCCGGGGGCCAGGGTCCACGGTCACGAGCAGGCGCGGCTGGCCCTCCGGCCCGGCGGACTGCAGGACGCCCACGCGGGCCTGCAGATAGCCGTCGTCGACGAGCGACTGGCGAAGGCTGAGCACCGCCGCGTCGAGCTGCGCGCCGATGACCGGCTCGCCGGGTGCGACGCCCGCCCGCGCGAGGTCCCGGCGCAGGGCCCGGGCGCTCGGCCGGCAGCCGTCGCCGCGACACAGGCCGTCCCCCAGCCCAGTCCCGTCGATGTCGACCCCCGCCCACCGTGCCCGCCGCCCTGCGTCCACGCGCAGCCGCAGCACGCCCGCCGCCGTCGAGCGCGCGTCCACCCGTGCGTCCGTCCAGCCCGCGGCGACAAGGGCGGCGCGAACGCGGCTCACGAGCAACCCCTCCTCGGCCGCCGGGTAGTAGACGGCCCCCGCGCCCAGCCCGACCGCGGCCCGCGCGACCCGCTCCACCGCGCGGTCGGCGGCATCCACGCGCAGCTCGGCGAGCCGGGGCGCGGGCGCGACCCGGTAGATGAGGACAATGGCCGGCTGGGGCTCGCCGTCTGGGCCGAGGAGGGTCCACGGCTCGGCGATGGCCTCCACGCTGGCGAAGGCCCCCGCCCGGTACAGCAGCGCGATGTCGTCCCGCACGGCGCCGAGATCCAGCGGGTCTCCTGGCTGAACGCGCAAGAGCGGCTCGAGGTTCTCGGGGGGCAAGCCGCCTTCCGGCGCTTCGAGGGCGACCTGCGCGACCGGCAGCCCGATGGCCTCAACGGGAGGCGGCGCCGCGGCGCGCGCGGCGAAGGCCAACCAGACCAAGAGCGGCCCCATCAGTCCAGCTCCCAGCGCACGTTGAACTCCAGGCCCCAGGCGCCGCCCGTCTCGAGGTTGCGGCCGACCTGCTCCCGCGCCCAGGTCGTCCGCAAGAACAGGCGGTTGGCGAGCCGCTTCTCCAGGGCGAGCCACGTGTCGCTCAGGCGGCTCAGGTTCTGTTCGAAGACGAGGGTGGACCAGCCCAGGTCCTTCTCGGCGAGCAGCCGCAGCTCGGAGGAGATGGTGCCCGAGCCGCGCTCGCTCACGCCGCTCACGAGGTCGATGCGCTCCGGGCGGAGCAGGTCCACCCGCGCGATGCCTTCGCCCAACGAGTCCACCAGCCCGAAGCGCGAGGCCAACAGGTCTCCGCCCTCCAAGGCGAGCGCCGCGGCCGCGCCGCCATAGCGCTGCAGCTCTTCCCGCGTCATGCCGAACAGGATGAGCGCGTTGATGTCCGCTTGGGGGAGCGCCGGGTCGGAGCGACTCTCGGTGCGCCAATCCGAGTAGGGGCCGACCACCCGAACGTCCACCTGGACCTCCTGCTCGCGCGTGCGCACCTGCGTCGTCAGCGCGAGGTCCAGGTCCGGGTCAAAGGTGTAGGGCTCCAGGAAGCGAATCTCTCCGCGGACGATCTCAAACTGCCGCTCCTTGAGGTAGGCCCGACCGCCCGGGGCGACGACCACCTTGCCGAGCACGCCCGGACGCGCGGTGTCTCCGACGATGCGAAGGTCTGCCGCCGCGCTGAAGTCGCCCAGGTTGTTGCGGATGCGGATGGTCCCGGGCGCATCGACGGCGAGGTCGAGCGCAAAGTAGCGGCCGGCCTCCTCTTCAGCAGAACCGGCCAGGACGCCGCCGGCAAGCTCCAGCACCGCCTCCTCCCAGGCGATGCGCTCGCCAAACAGCATGTCTTCGACCCGCACGCCGCCCGAGAGGAGGAGGTCGTCCACAGGGCCGTCCAGGGAGAGGCTGGCGTCCCCGAGGCCGGGCGGGAGGTCCGAGATGTACTGGATGCGGGCGTCGGACACTTCGGCGTCCAGCGCGAAGCGCGTCGGCAGCCAGCCCGCGGCGTCGATGCGCCCCGCGCCGGTGAAATCGCCGCCGCCGACGCGACCCCGGGCGGACTCCACGGTGTATCCGCCGGGGCCGCCGACGAGCCGCGCGTCGATGCCCTCGAAGGGCACCGGAAACCAATCCCCGACCACACGGGCTTCGCGGAGGTCCACCGCGACCCGCGGCGAGACGGCGCCGCCGACGCCGGATGCCGTGAACCGGACCTGCGCGACACCCTGGGCTTCCTGAACGCCGGGCACCATCGCGCCGAGCAGCGCGAGGTCCACGGCGCCCTCGCCGTCGACCGCGATGTCGCCCTCCGACGCGCGCCGCCCGGAGAGCAGAAAGTCGGTGCGGCCCCCGCGCAGACCCACGCCCGAGAAGCGAAAGGCGGAGCCGTCTTGCTCCCAGACCCACGGCACCGGGGTGATGAGCCGCTGGTCCCGCCAGGCGGCCTCCCCGGACACGGACGCGCGCACCCGCGGCGGCGCCGAGCCGTCGAGGGCGCCCTCGGCGCGCGCGTCGCCGGCGACCACGATGCGCACGGGCGCGCCATCGACGGCGCGCGGCACGAAGCGATCCAGGCGGAGGCCGGCGAAGCGGGTCTCGGCGGACCATGCGTACGGAGGGAGGAGCCCGAGGCGTGCGTCGATGGTGAGGCCGTCTTCGCCCAGCAGCGCCGCGGCGACCAGGGTGTCACCCTCCGGCTCCAGGTAGACCGTCCCGTCTCCCAGCCAGCCGTCGCCCCAGGCGGCGTCCCGCAGCGCGAGCCGGCCCGCCGGGCGCGGGGCGAACAGCGTGCCGCCCACCTGCGCGACGAGGTCCACGTCCGCCCGCAGGCCGCTCTCGCGCAGCAGGTCGCTGGTCTCGGCGCGCAGCCCGGCACCTTGGAGATCCAGGTTCAGGGCGTAGGCGGGACCAACGCTGCCGCGAAGGAGAAGCCCCTCGGACCCGTCGGCGCGCGAGACCTCGAGCGGGTCGATCCACACGACCCCCTGGCGAATGGTGGCTTGGCCCGCGCCCGCCGGGAAGCGCTCCCCGAAGAGGTCGACGCCGGTGAGGGCAACCTCGGCGCCGCCGTCCAGCGCGGGCCATGCGCCTTCCAGGCGGAGCGCGGCGTCCACGCCGGCGTCAAGACCGGGGATATCCACAAAAAGGCCGACGAGGTCCTGCAGGCGGCCGCCGTCCGTCCGGAGCGAGAGGTCCAACCAGGGACCCGGGCGCGCGAGGTCAACGGAGACAGCGCCGGTGAGGCGCGTGTCGCGCTCCTGGGCTTCGAGCCCATCGAACCGCAGGAGGTCGATGCGCGGCAGCTCCAGCGGAGAGTCGAGCCGGGCGGCGAAGCGCTGCCCGCCGATGCCGAAGTCCGTCGCGGTGACGCGCCCCTGGCCGCGCAGCGCGTCCGCCGGCCCGACCAGGCGCCCGACGAGGTGGGCCTGCCCCTGCAACCCGAGCCCGCCCAGCGGCGCCAGCTCGTCCAAGGCGAGCCGCGGGAAGTCCAGGCGAATGTCGAGAAGGTTGGGGGTGAAGCCGATGGTGGCGGCGGCGCGCCCGGCGCTGCGGGCCGTGGAGAGGCGCTGCGCGTCGATGCGGAGGGCCACGGTGTCGACATCGACCGCGCCTTCGAGGCGGACGAGCGGGATGTCGAGCACGGTGCTGGTGCCGGGGGCGCCCGGGTCGCCGTCCACCACGCGAAGGTTGCGGGCCGCGAGGTCGAGGCTGCCGAGCATGCGGAAGGGCGAGAAGGTGCCGGCGACCTGCAGCTCCAGGTCGGCGTCGAAGTCGCACCAGGAGACGGGCACCGTACCGGCCTGCACCAAGGCGCGATCCAAGTGGACCCCCTCGCCCACGAGGCCAAGGCCGAAGCCGGTGGAGTAGGGGTCCACCACGCCCTGCAGCTCCACGGGACCGCCGCCCCAGGTGGTGCGGAGGCGCTCGATCTCCAAGGTCCGACCCGAGAAGTGAAGCTGGGCCGTGAAGTCCCCGATGACCAAGGCGGGGATTGACGGGTCTGCGCGGACCTCCTGCACGCCCTCGCCCAGAAGGGCCAGGTCCAGGACGGGCGCATCGGTGCGGCCGCTGACCGCGACATCGGCCGAGACCACGCCGTCCCACCACGCCTCGGGCCCCGACGCCGGCCGGAACAGCGCGAGGTCGAGGGAGAGGCTGAGGTCCCCCGCGAGGTCGCCCTGCGCGAGCACGGCGGCGTGACCGTCCACGCGAAGATGGGGCGTCTGGACGGACAGTACGGGGATGACGAGGCGGTCGGGCGAGACCTGCACCTCGTCGATGAAGACGTGGCGGGCCTGTTCAGTGACGCTGCCGACCTGGACCTCCAGCGCGCGCACCGCGAGCCGGGAGCGCCCAGGGGCGCCCGCCGGCAGGAAGTCCAGGCCCTGGACGGCGACCCCCAGCTCGGGCCCGTCCACCCGCAGCCCGGCGTCCGAGATCCAGAGCTCGTCCCACGGGAAGGCGGAGGCCGGCGCCGCGTCGGCGGTCGCAGACCCGCTGAGCCCGCGCAGCTCGCGCAGGCCGTCGGCGTCGAGGTGGAGATGGACTTGGGGAGAGACGAGGTGCAGGCGACGCAGCCGCGGCAGCGCGCCATCACGTCCGAGCTGGGCGCGCACCGCGGGGATGACGGCGATGGGGGCGCCGTCGCGGGCCGGATCTGCGGAGCGGTGACTGAGCACGAGCCCCTGCAGCGCGAGCTCGCGCTCATCCCAGCGGACCTCGACCCCGGCCAGGGTGGCCCGCTCCCCGGTGGCCTCCGAGATGGCGTGGGCGACGAGGGCGACGAGGCGGCGCTCGGCCCAACCGGTGCGCCACGCGAGCAGGCTGAGGCCCACCGCGAGGACGGCGGCGAAGGCCAGCAACCATGCCCCAGGCCGCCGGGGACGCGCCATCCTTCACCCCCTGCCGCGCCGCAGGCGGCCGAGGGGCGCGGCGCCCCCGCCCGGCGAGCCAGAAAAGAGAAGGCCCGGCCTGGAAACCAGACCGGGCCTGAAAGTGGAGCGGGCGATGGGATTCGAACCCACGACACCGAGCTTGGGAAGCTCGTACTCTACCAGCTGAGCTACGCCCGCGAACAGGAACCATCCCAGAACGCCGCAGGCCATAACTGCAACCACTCCGGGAAGCAAGGCTCACCCCAGCAGCGAGATCCCCCGGCGCAGGCGCTGCACCGCGGCCGGGGCGGGCGCCACGGGGAGAGCCTCCGCCTCGTCGAGGGTGCGGGCGGCGAGCTTGGCCTTCCCCGCGGCCGCGAACAACGCGGCAAGCTCCAGCCGCGCGTCGGCGGCGTGGGCGTCCGTATCGGCCGACTCGTCCACCGCGTCGCGCAGCAGCGCGAGCGCCTCGGCAAGCTTCCCGTGCTGCCGCGCCACGGCTGCCCGCACCCGCGCGGCCCCGAGGCCCTCGGCCTTGCCCAGGCGCCGCAGCGCCTCGTCACCGGCATGGACCGCCAGCAGCGCGAGGGCGTCGTCCAACAAGGCATCTCCCGCGCCCGCGCTGGCAGGCGCAGGGCCGAGGATGTCCGAGAAGTCCGGGGCGTCATCGAAGCGGAACGGGTCATCCGGCAGGGCGAGCGGAGCCGGCGGCGCCGGCGGGGGTGCGGGCGCCCGGCGCGCCGCCATCCATTCGCCCAAGCGCTCCAAGGCCGAGCTGCGCGACGGATCCAGCCGGAGCGCGGCCTTGATGGCGGCGATGGCGTCGTCCGCCTCGCCGATGGCCCAGAGTCGCTCGGCGCGCTCTTCTTCGTCTGCCGCCGGGTCGGCTGGCGGGTCGTCGTCGGGGGGCGGTGGACCGTCGTCCAGCGGCTCGTCGCCGTCGTCCAGCCCGTCGTAGCGGTCGTCGGGAAGCTCGTCCAGGAGGGAGTCGTCCTCGGCGGCGGCGGCGGCGCCCTCCGGCCCGTCGTCGACCAGCGCGTCGTCCTCGGACGGCCCCGGATCAGTGGGGAGCTCCTCGTCGTCTTCGTCGGGCGGGGCGGCGCTCCGTGCCGCCTCCTCCAAGACCCGCACCCGCACGGCGAGGGCATCGGCCGCCGCGTCGTCGGGCGGCAGCACGCGCCGCAGCTCGGACACGGCCGCGGCCGCCTCTCCCGCCTCGGCGAGCAGCTCGGCCAGCAGGATGCGGACCGGGATCCGCTCCCGGGCCGGCGAGGGAGCCTGCTCCAAGGCCGCCCGCGCCCGCGCCGGGAAGCCGTAGCGGCGCAGCACCTCGGCCCGCACGACCACGGGCCCACACGCTTCATCGAGGGCGCGCGCCCACTCCAGCCCGTCGAGGCGCATCGCGCGCCGGGCGGCGTCGGCCTCGGCGGCGTCGAGGGCCGCGCGGGTCGACGCGTCGGAGACTCCGTTCGCCAGGGCTTGGCGCAGCGCCTCGGCGCGGCCCGCCGTGTCGCCTTCGTCGCCGCGCACGCGGGCCGCCTCCAGCCACACGGCGGCCGCGCGGGGCGCGTCCCCGGCCTCGGCCAGCGCGCGACCCAGCAGACCAAGCAGGCGCCCATCGGCCGGGCCGCCGGCCGCGGCCTTCTGGAGGTGCGCCAAGGCCGCGCTCGGCTCCCCGATGGCGAGGCGCGCCTCTGCGGCGTCGAGCAGCACGGCGCGGCTCTCCCGCTGCCGGAGGGACAGCTCCAAAAAGCGCGCGCGCTCCTCTGGGCGCCCGTGCCGGACGGCATCCGCCGCGAGACGCGCCCACTCGACCGCCGCGCGGTCTCCCCAGCGGGCGCCCTCGACCAGCTCGGCGAGGCGCACACGCGCAGGGAAGTCCCCCGGGCTCAAGCGGCAGAGCTTCTCCTGAACCGGCACCGCGCGGTCCGGCTGCACGCGCGCCGTGAGCTCCACCGCGCGCTCCCAGCTCTGCCGGGCCTCGACCGACGAACCGACGGCGAGATGGCAGTCCCCGAGGGCATCGTACAAGGACGCGTCGTCCGGCTTGATCTTGAGCAGTTGCTTGTAGATCGGGATGGCCCCGCGCTCCTGGCCGCCCGTCGCCAAGGACTGCGCGAGCTCTCGGAAGTGACGCTCGGCTTCGCTGGCCCGCCCGGCCTGCAGCAAAAGCTCGGCCACGCGCTGCTTGATGCGGCGATCCCGCGGGTTGGCGCGAAGGATGGCCTGGTAGCGATCGATGGCGTCGGGCAGCTTGCCCTGCTGAAGCAGCTTCGCCGCCTCTTGTTCGAGGCGGTTCGGGTCGATGTTGCTCACGGAGCCTCCGTGCGCCCTTTGCGGGCCTCCAACCATTGATCCACGAAGCGCGTGTGAAAGCGCAGCTCGGCGAAGGCCGGGTCCTCCAGCAGCGCGCGCTGGAGCGGGAGCGTGGTGTGGATGCCGTCGACCACGAACTCGGACATCGCGCCGCGCAAGCGCATCATCGCCGCCTCTCGGGAGTGCCCCCGCACGATGAGCTTGGCGACGAGCGAGTCGTAGTACGGCTGGACCATCGCGTTCTCGTGAACGGCCGAGTCGATGCGGATCCCCGGGCCGCCCGGCGCGTGGTAGCCGACGATGCGGCCGGGCGACGGGATGAAGGTCCACGGGTGCTCGGCGTTGACGCGGACCTCGATCGCGTGGCCGCGCGCGACGATGTCCTCCTGGCGCAGCGGCATGCGCTCGCCGGCCGCGAGGCGAATCTGGAGCTGCACGAGGTCGACGCCGAAGACCTCCTCCGTGACCGGATGCTCCACCTGAATGCGGGGGTTGACCTCGAGGAAGAAGAACTCGTCCCCCTGCACGAGGAACTCACAGGTGCCGACCGTGTGGTAGGCGCTGTGCTGCGCCAACGCGACCGCGGCGCCGCGGATGGCGTCCCGCAGCGCATCGGAGAGGCCGGGCGCCGGCGCCTCCTCGACCAGCTTCTGGTGGCGCCGCTGCATCGAGCAGTCCCGCTCGCCCACGTGAATGGCCACGCCGTATTTGTCGCCGGCGACCTGCACCTCGACGTGGCGCGGGGCCGGCAGGAAGCGCTCGACGAACACCGCGCCGTTGCCAAAGGCCGCCAGCGCCTCGGCGCTCGTGACGGAGAACAGCCGGCGAAGGGCGTCCTCGTCCACCGCGATGCGCATGCCCTTGCCGCCGCCGCCAAAGGCCGCTTTCAGCAGGACGGGATAGCCCGTTTTCGCGGCGACCTCGGCCGCCTCGTCGACATCCGCCACGGAGCCGCTGCTCCCGGGCAGGAGCGGGACGCCGGCCGCCCGCGCGGCCGCCTTGGCAGAGAGCTTGTCGCCGAAGGTGCCGAGGCACTCGGCGCTCGGTCCGATGAACTCCATCCCGTGTGCGCGCACGGCCTCGGCGAACTGCTGGTTCTCCGCGAGGAAGCCGTAGCCGGGATGCACGGCGTCGGCGCCGGTGATGTCGGCCGCCGAGATGACGTTCGGGATGTGAAGGTAGGACGCCCGGGCCTGCGGCGGCCCGATGCACACCGCCTCGTCGGCGAAGCGCACGTGGAGCGCGTTCACGTCGGCCTCGGAGTAGACGGCGACCGTCCGGATGCCGAGCTCCCGGCAGGCGCGAATCACCCGCAGGGCGATCTCGCCGCGGTTGGCGATGAGGACCTTGCGGAACACGGCCGCCCCCTACACGATGCGGAAAAGCGGCTGGCCGAACTGCACCGGGCGCCCGTTGTCCACCAGGATGGCGGCGACCGTGCCTTCCGCGTCGGATTCGATCTCGTTCATCAGCTTCATGGCCTCGAGGATGCAGAGCACCTGGCCTTTGCGGACCTTGTCGCCCACGTCAACGAAGGGCGGCGCGCCCGGCTTGGCGGACCGGTAGAAGGTGCCCACCATGGGGGCCTTCACGAGCGCGCCCGCCTCGGCGGGGGCCGCGGCGACGGCCGGTGTGGCAGGGGCCGGAGCCGAAGCAGCGGCGGCGGGCGCCGGGGCCGGCGCGGGGGCGACGACACCCGCGAGGCGCAGCGCCAAGCGGGCACCGCCCTCCTCGAGCTCGAGCTCGGCGAGTCCGTTTTCGCGCATGAGCCGCGCGAGGGCTTCGATGCGGTCCAGATCCATGGGGAGGCCTCAGCGGCGTTGGATGTGAGGGAGCAGCGCACGCAGGCCGAGCGCGTAGCCGAGCGCCCCGAAGCCGGCAATGACCCCGATGCAGGCGCCCGCCACCACGAGCCGATGGCGGGCAGGCTCCCGGGCGTGAACGTTGCTGAGGTGGACCTCGACCGCGGGCAGCGACACGGCGCGCAGGGCGTCCGCGATGGCGAGCGATGAGTGCGCGTAGGCCCCCGGGTTGATGAGGATCCCCGCGCACGGGCCCAGCGCGCCGTGGATGAGGTCGATGAGGGCGCCCTCGGGGTTGGACTGGTGGCAGTCCACGGTGAGGCCGAGCGCTTCGGCCTCGGTGGCGAGCAGCGCGTCGATCTCCCGCAGCGTACGGTCCCCGTAGACCGACGGCTCGCGGCGGCCGAGGAGGTTCAGGCTGGGGCCATGCAGCACCCGGATGCAGGGGGGCATCATGGCGCTTTCGTGCCTCCCCGGACGCACAACCCACGCCCAGCGCCCGCCGCCGAGGCCCACGCCGCGGCGCCGGACCCGCTCCCCGCCCCGAAGAAGGCCGGATGACCGCCGCGCCCGCACGCCCGGCCCCCGGCGGGCAAGCCATCCTCGCCCGCGAGAGCCGCGCCGCGCCGCGGCGGACCCAGCTTCGGCGAAGGGCAGGCCCCACGCCCGTTTTCCAGCCCAACGACGGCCTCGCCGGCCCGCATCGTCACGTGCCGGAGGTGATCGTGAGCACCGTCGTGTCAGCGCCGATGGTGACGAGGATGTCCGTCGAGGCGCCGCCCGAACCGCCGCCGTCCTCCTCGGCGTCGCTGGTGCCCAGCGCGTCGATGAACAGGAAGAAGCGCATGCGGCCGAAGCCGTTGGTTTGCCCGATCATGTAGTTGGGGCGATAGGCGTAGTCGGCGTCTTCGCCCTCGCCGTCGAGGTAGTTGTCCGCGAACTCGTAGAACTGGCGACCCTCGGCGTCGAAGTACCAGCCGCACCACTCCTCGGTGGGGTTGTACTGACCGGACTCGTCGAAGCAGACGTCCTGGCGCTGCTGCTCGAAGTCGTCCGGAGCGGAGGGGTAGTCCACCTGGAGGACGGCCTCGATCGGCAACACGTAGATGCCGGCGGGCGGGCCCAAAACCTCGACCTGCACGCGCTCCAGCGGCACCGAGGCGTCGTCCACCACCGTGACATCGGCGAAGTAGGCGAAGCCAGCGTTGTCCTCGGCGCTGAGGAGACCCGTGGAGTCAACCGCCAGCTCCAGCACGCTCGGCGCGACGGACACGGCCGACCCGTAGGGGGCGATCAGGGCGTCCCGGCCACACGCAGAGAGCGGCACCAAGCCAACG
>JBEIVK010000937.1:0-1671 GCA_040373935.1 Alphaproteobacteria bacterium | reverse complement strand
ACCATGTCCTGACACTCCATATGGTTACTATGTCCTGAAACCGTACCACGGGGGCGATGCCAGCGGCCGGCGCGGGGAGGCGAAGGCACATCGAATGAGAATCGAACCAGAATCGAATGAGACCACCCGAGAGGGGGCGGCGGACGCAGACGCGGGCGCGGGGCTGCAGTCGGGCTACAGTCGGCGCCTAGCGGAGGCGGGTGGGCCAGCGCGGGCGAAAGCAGCGGGACTGGACCAGGATTGGAGGCAGACTGGAGGCAGGCCAGTCGGGCGGCGCCGGGGGGGCGGGGGGCGCGATATTTAATTCTCCGAACGCCCGTCGGCTGCGGCGCCTAAGGGGCGGGGCCCGTCGCATCATCCGGGGGGAAGGACACGCCGACTTCGGACAGCTTGAGGGCGGCCCAAGTGCCCTGCCGGATCGGCGAGACATACGGGGCAATCACCGCCAATTCGCCGGTTCCACGCATCCGCACGACGTTCTCGGAGTGGAGGTCGTAGGCGAGCACTCCGGCCACCGGATCGTGGAACGCGTGGTGTCCATCATCCGGCAGCCCGTCGTGCCGGAGGCGGACCGGCGCGAATCAGAGCGGAGCCATCAAGGCGGCCACTTCCTCGCGACTCACCGGGGGCCGGTGGGCGTCGATGGCCACGTGGGGCTGGGAGACGACCGGGCGCAGTTCGCGGCTCCGCGGCCGCAGCGCAAATCCCTCCAGCCGGTACGCGGTCTCCGGGAACAACACGGCGTGCAACCGCATCCGCTGGAACTAATCCCCGAGGGTGGCGCCGTGGACGCCGCAATACAGGCGCTTCCACCAGCGATTGGAGGATTCATCAAAGTACACGTGGTGTTCAGCTCCACCGAGCCGGCCCTGACCGGCCCACGCGGCCTCGAAGGCGGCGTCCTCCAGGAGATGGCCCCTGGCTTCCGCCCAGTCCCTCAGGTGCCGGCGGCCCGCGGCGTCGCACTCCCGCAGCCGGCCTAGCTCGAGGACCGACTCCGGGAGCTTTGGGAGCGCAGATAATGGAAGCCCTTGAGCGCCTCGGCGGTAGATGCCTTCGGCTGATTCAAAACCGAGGCCGCCGTCGCTTTGCGCACCGCCGGCACCAAAACGGGCGCGGTAGTGGGCGAGGAGGGTTTCGAGCGGGTGGACGGCATAGCGGCCCCTCAGCCGTAGCCGGAGGGCCTGCCGGGTCAAGGAGGCGAGCCTGGCCGCCCGCGCGGCGCAGGGCCCCGTGGGCACGGGAAGAGCGGTCGAGGGCTGATCAGACGATGGGGGAGGTTCGGGCAAGGGCGGCCCGCGGGAAGGGCGAGCCGGGGGAGCTCACGGTCCGGCGCCGCCCGCGCACAGGTGTTCTTGTACCCGGAAAGGAGGCCAGGCGAGGGGCTGGCGAGGAGCGAGGAGCGACTAGCGAGTAGTGAGTAGCGTGTAGCGTGTAGCGGCCAGTCGGGAGCCGGTAGGCGGTAGCGCGGCGGGGGACGGAAGGCGGAGGGCGGCCCTAAGGCGCGGCGGGCGCGGGGCTACAGTCAGGCTACAGTTGGCTACAGTCCGAAGCGCGAGGAGCGCGGGCGGGCGAACGTGACGGCCCTCAGCCGATGCGGCGACGGAGCAGGGCGGTTCCGTGCAGGACGACCCGCTTAGGTCGCCGCGCGGGGGCGCGCCTTGAGCTGGT
>JBEIVK010000805.1:0-2001 GCA_040373935.1 Alphaproteobacteria bacterium | reverse complement strand
GTGCGGGCGCCGCGCAGCGGCGCCCGCACGGAGCGGCTTCGCCGCGACCCCGGCGGAGGCCCGCCGCCGGCCCCCGGCCGGCGGGGCGCCCGGAGGATCCCGGAGCGCCGATCCAGAGGCCCCAGGTTAGCGGGCGAGGTCGAGGTTCCATGCACGCGCCGGCGCCCGGTCCTGTCCCCGCTCTGCTGCTGGCGCTCGGTCGGCGCAAGGCACACGGCGTGCTCGTCGCGGCGTCTGCCGCCGGAGAGCGCAGGGTGTACCTGCTCGGCGGGCGGGTGCTCGCGGTCGAGGGCGGCACCACGGACGACGCCTTCGCGGCGCTCTTGGGCCGCGCTGAAATCCCCATCGAAGGTGGGGACCACTCGGTCGATGAGCGTGTCGAGTCGCTGCTCGCGGCCGGCCACCCGGCCGCCCGGCTCGACGCCCTGCGCCGCGAGCACATGCGCGCGCTTCTGGTCGAGGTCTTGGCGGCCACAGACGCCCGCTTCCTGCCCGCCGAGGCAGAGCCTGGCCCGGTGGATGACGCGCTCTTCCCGGGGTTGGATCCGCTCGCGGTGCTCGCGGGGCTCACGGCCGCCCCCGCGTCCGCCGCACACCCGCCCGTCCCCGCGGCCGCGGTGGACTGCGCGCCGCTCAGCCGGCGCCTCGCGTCCGCCTCCACCGACACCTGGTACGATCTCCTCGGCGTTCGCCCGTCGGTCTCGCCCAGCGGTCTCGCCCAGGCGGAGGCGGCGTTGCGGGCAGACCTCGCGCCCATCGTCAGCGGGGGCCCCCCGGCGGCCCAGTCCGATGCGGCGCTGCTGCTGGCGGCGGCCGGAATCGCCGTGGCGCGCCTGCGCGACGACGCGTCCCGGGCCGCCTACGACCAGCTCCTCGCGCGCGGCACCGCCCCTCCGGTCGCGTCCTTGTTGGACGATGCCCGGGCCGAGGCGGGTCCTGCCGTGCCCGCGCCGCCGCTGCAGAGCGGGCCGCCCGGGGCCGCCGGGGAGGCGCTCCAGGCCGCGCGGGCCGCGCTGGAGGCGGGGGACGCTGCGGCCGCGCTTCTGCCCATCGAGCGCGCGTTTTTCTTGGCGCCAGACTCGCCGGACGTCCTGGCCGAGCGGGCGTGGGTGCTCCACCTCACGCGCGAGCACACCACGGGCGCCGAGACGCCGGCCGCGCTGGTGGCGCGGGCCCTCGCGCTCGCGCCCGGGCACCCGCGCGCCGAAGAGGTGCGCGCGCGCATGGCCGAGGCTCCACCGCCCAAGCGGAAGGGCGGCTGGCTCTCCTGGCTGAAGGGGGAGCGATGAGCGCGCTTCGCATCCTGACCGCCGGGCTCGGCACGGAGTCCCGCGCCAGCCTCGAGGCCGCCGTGCTGCCGTGGGGCGCGCCCGAGCACTTCGATGGCCCGATGGACCTCCTGGATCACCTGCGGCGCGGCGGGGTGGGGCTCGCGGTCTTCAACGGGGATCGCGCAGACGGCGTGTCGGCGGTCGCCTGGGTGCGCCGCGCCGGGCTGAGCCCCGCGCCGCCGCTGGTGCTCGTCGCAGAGGCCGGGCCGTCCGCCCGTCTCGCGCGCCACGCGCTGAGCAGCACCGCCGCAGACCGCATCCTCGCGCGCCCCGCCACCGCGGCGCTCTGGCGGGCGATGCTCGCGCCGCTGCTGCCCGCGTTGGCGGAGGACCCGGTCGCCCTCGCCGAGCAGGTCGCGCTCGCGGAGGCGGTCGCCGAGATGGCAGGCCAGGAGGTGGTCGAGCTGCGCCGGGCACACGCCGAGGCGGTGCGCGGCCGCGATGCCGCCCTGGCGAGCCGCGCCGAGGCTCCCCCGGCAGAGACGGATGCGCTGCGCGCCGCGCGCGTCGAGGTGGACGCCA
Organism: Alphaproteobacteria bacterium; assembly: GCA_040373935.1. Lineage (GTDB taxonomy): Bacteria > Myxococcota_A > UBA796 > UBA796 > UBA2385 > JBEIVK01. Next base: position 148 of record JBEIVK010000805.1, on the reverse strand, counting down.
TGCGGGGCGCGCTCCACGCCGCGCTCGGCGCAGCCCAGGCGCAGTCCGAGGAGTCCGACGCGCGGGTGGCAGCCGCCGAGGCCCGCGGCGGGGCGCCCGATGCCTGAGGCCCTCGCGCCCGGCGACACGCTCCTTCTCCGCCTCGCGC
>JBEIVK010000983.1:0-1578 GCA_040373935.1 Alphaproteobacteria bacterium | reverse complement strand
GCGCCGCCCGCCGACCGCCCCGCCAATCGCCGCGGTGCCGGGCCTCCGCCCGCCGCCGCCGCCCCGTCCGCCGCTGCGATGGATGACGTCGAAGATCCCTTCGCCCGTCCGCTCCCCGCAGCCCCGCCCCCGATGGCGGCCCCCGCCCCGCTCGGCCCGCCCGCGGCCAGCCGCCCCCTCCCCAGCCGCCAGAGTCCGTCGCCCGACGACGCCGACCTCTACGGCCTCGTGGCCGAGTCGGTCGGCGCGCCAGCCCAGCCGGTCCAGGCGGCCCCGCGCCCCGCAGCCGACGCCCAATGGGCCGCCATCGGCCGAATGACCGAGCCCCGCGCTCCCGCGGCGCCGCCGGCCGCCCCGCCAACCCGCGGGCCGCCCCGCGCCACGCTCATCGAGCCGCCTGCGCCGGTGGGCGACGCGGGCAGCGCACCAGCGGCCCCCCGCAACCTCCTGCTCGTCGGGGCGCTCCTCGGCGGCGTCTTGCTGCTTGGTGTTCTCGGCATCGGGGTCGCCGCGGCAGGGCTGTGGTGGTGGCGGGGCCAGAGCGGCGCGACGGCCACCAGCCCATCGGCCCCCGCCGAAGGCGCACCGGCCAACCCCGCCTTGCCAGAGCAGGCCGTGGAGGTGTCGGTCGAGGCCGGGTCAGACACGCTCCAGTGGGTGAAGGTCGACGACGCCAGCGGCTCCACCCTCCTCAAGGCGAGCCCGCAGGCCAGCGGCGCACTCTCGCCGGGCGTCTACACGGTGCGCGCCAAGCAGGTCGGCCGCGGCGTGCGCTCGGCGCCGTGGACGGTCCGCGGGCCCGCCGCGCTGCGCTGCACCGCAGACCCCAAAGACCGCGTCTCCTGCGTGGACGACGCCGGTGCTTCCTTCACGCTGGACCCCTGAAGCCCCGCGCCCTCGGCTCAGCGCGCAGCATCGCGGAGCGCGGCGATGGTCTTGGTGCCCACTTGCGGCCGCGCTCCCAGCGAGGGGAGGTCCGGGTAGGGCTGGCCGCCGAGGACGGCGTCGGCTTGGCGCGGCGCGACCCCGGCGGCGAGGAGGGCCGTGCGGTCTGCGCCGTTGACGAACGCGAGCGTGGCCTCGGCTTCGGCGCTCGTAAAGACCACATCGTCCACGACCATCGCTCCGCCGGGGGCCGCTGCCGGCGCCGCGGGCGCAGAGACCGGGCGCGCGCTGGGCTGCGGCGCGGCGCCCGTCCGCGCCGGGGACGGGGCGCTGAGGGGCCGCAGGACGACCGCCGCCGTCGCCGCCCCGTTGACCACCGACAGCGCCAACGACTCCGGGTGATGGCCGTCGAGCACCACGCGAAGCGTGAGAGGCGCCGCGGCGCTGCCCGGTACGGGCCCGGAGAAGGGGGTCTGCCCGACGGGCACGCCATCGATCTCCACCGTGGCCCCGGCGGGAGCCGACCCCAGGACCAGCTGCACGGTCGGCGGAGCCTCGGGAGCGGCCGCAAGCGCGGCTGCGGCGGGCTCTTCGGGCGGCGCCGCGACCGGCGCCGGCGCCAGGGCCTCTTCGGGGCCCCGCGAGGCCTTCACCGGCGCCCATGCCCACCAGGCGCCGCCCCCCAGCGCGATC
>JBEIVK010000083.1:0-10547 GCA_040373935.1 Alphaproteobacteria bacterium | reverse complement strand
TCCGCGGCGGGCGGGTGCGCCCACGCGCCGCTGGGGCCCTTCGGCGGCGTCCTGCTGACGGGCGTGGCCTTCGCCGCCGCCCGGCGCCGCCGGCGTTGACGGGGCGCGGGCGCCGGGAGGCGAGGGCTCCCCGGCTGCGCGCGACCGGACGGGGGGCGTAGCGGGGGGCGCAGCCCCCTGCCCCCCCTCCTCGACAAGCGAGGGAGACAGCGGGCGATGGCCCGTGGCGCGGGCCTACTCGGGGAGCGCCGCCTCGATGTCCGACTCGGAGACCCGGCCGTCGGCGATGACGACCTCGGCGCCCGGCTTGAGCAGCGAGAGCGTGGGGATGCCGCCGTCCGCCTCAAAGCGATTGGAGACCGCCCAGTTTTCGTCCGCGACGAGCGGATGCGTGACCGCGTATTCCTCGGCCCAGGACTGCAAGTCCTCTTTCGAAGGGGTGGCGGATTCGTTGTTTTCGGCCAACAGCGTGATGACGATGAAGCCGCGGTCTTTGTAGGTGTCGTACCAGGATTGGAGGCGCCCCGCCTCGCTGCGACACGCCCCTCACCAGAAGGCGGCGTTGACCAACAGTACGGCGCGGGCGCAGAAGTCGTGGAGCTTGACGGTGTCGCCGTGCTGGTCTGACAAGGCGAAGTTGTCGGTGACCTCGCCCACGGCGTTGCCGGTGGCGGTGAGCGAGTCGCGGCAGGCGTCGCGGCCCCAGCCGCCGGTGTAGGGCTTGTCGGCGGGATCGGTGGGGTCGGAGCCCTCGTCGACCTCCAGGCCGTCGGGCGTGCCGTCGCCGTCGGAGTCGGCGACGTCCGGGTCGGTGCCGAGCGCGTACTCGTCGGCGTCGAACAGGCCGTCGCCGTCGGAGTCGGTTTCGTCGCCGAACTTGGCGTCGAGGGCCGGCGCGGTGCAGCCGACGCCGAGGAGGAGCAGCAGGGGGAGCGGGCGGTCCATGGCGGCCTCTGGAGAGAGCGTACAGGGGCCTGGGGCCCTTGTCCACCGCGGGGCGCGGATCAGCCGGCGGAGACGGTGGAGGTGTCGCCGCCGACCTCGGCGAGGTAGCGGGCGAGCAGCATGTGGTTGCGCATGCCGAAGGCCCGGAAGACGCAGCCGGCGATGAGGCCATGGTCGTTGTCGACCCAGAGGCGGCGCACCTCGGCGCGGATCCGCAGGCGGATGCGGTCTGGGCCGTACAGCGTGCCGACCGCCGTGTGGCCGGAGATGCCGTCCACACGGCCCTCGGCGCCGATGACCACGGAGAAGCCGCCGACGCTCACGTCGAGCAGGGGAAGCTGCCCGCGGCCTTGGAGCGCGCCGGCGCCGCCGGGCTGAAAGGACCACTCGCCCCCGGTGGGGTGGCGGCGGGTGAGGCGGTGGCGGCGCGCGAACACTTGGCGCGGCAGCGTGAGCGCCCAGTGCGCGCCGCCGGCGCCGCTGGTGATGGCCTCGACGGCGCTGGGGAACTGCCAGGCCTCGTTGTCTTCGCCGTACTGGACGATGGCGCGCGCGGAGCCGGCGGGGATGCCGCCGTCGTCTGGGAAAAAGGGCAGGAGGCGGCGGTCCAGGTCGGGCGCGCCGACCCGGCCGGCCACCACCTCTTCGCCGATGACGACCCGGGCTTCCCGCAGCTCGACGGAGAGGAAGGCGAGGTGCGCCATGAGCTCGTCTTGGGTGCGGACCTCGGGCGGGACCTGTGACTTTACCGCCGACGAGAACCCGGCCCGCCCGTTGGTGCGCGTGCGGGCAAAGCGCAGGGGTGGGCGGACAGGGGTGAAGTGGGCGAGGCGGGCAAGGACAAGCACGGGAGACCCGGGGGGGACGACGGGTGGTCGGGGGGCTGTGTAGAGGGTAGTCGGCGCGGGGGCCCTTGTCTGAAGGCAGACGAAGCGATGACATTCGTGGACACGGCAGACGGGCCGCGCGGCTTTGACTGGGATGGGCGCGTCCTGCGGATTCTGGACCAGTCCGCCCTCCCTGCCGTCGAGCGGTGGGTGCGGGTCGATGGCCCCGCGGTGCTGATGGAGGCGATCGGCGCGCTGCGGGTGCGGGGCGCGCCGTTGCTCGGCGTGCTGGCGGCGCGCCTGCTGGCCATGGAGTCGGGGCGCGCGGAGGCCGACTGGCAGGCCTTGGCAGCGGCCGTGCGCGCGGCGCGGCCGACCGCGGTGAACCTCATGCACGCGGTGGACCGCATGCGGGCGGCGCGGGCGGCCGGGCGGGAGCTCGGCGCCGAAGCCGACGCGGTGGCGGCCGAGGACGCGGCGGCCTGTGCGCGCATCGCGCAGGAGGGAGCCGCAGCCCTGGCGGATGGCGCGGCGGTGCTCACGGTGTGCCACACGGGGGCCTTGGCGACCGCGGGCATCGGGACGGCCCTGGGCGCGGTGCGCCACGCGGCGGCCTCCGGCAAGCGCGTGTTCGTCTGGGTGTGCGAGACCCGCCCGCTGCTGCAAGGGGCGCGGCTCACCGGCTGGGAGTTGACGCGCCTCGGCGTGCCCTGGGCGCTGCTGGCCGACGGCGCGGCGGCCTCGCTGCTCCTGGGCGGCCGTGTGACGCGCGTGATGGTGGGCGCAGACCGCATCGCGCGCAACGGGGATTTTGCCAACAAGACCGGCACGCTGGCGGTCGCGGCGGCGGCGCGGCTGGGCGGGGTGCCGCTGGACGTGCTGGCGCCCTGGACAACCGTGGACCCGGCCTGCCCGGGCGGGGCGGCCATCCCCATCGAGCAGCGCGCGGCCGCCGAAGTGCAGGGCTTCGCCGGGCCGCAAGGGGCGGTGCGGTGGGCGGCGGCGGGCGGCGGTGCGTACAACCCGGCTTTTGACGTGACGCCCGGCGCGTGGGTGGCGCGCCTGGTGACGGACCGCGGGGCATGGCCGGGGGAGGCGCTCGCGGGCGGCGCCTGGGTGGATCAAGGGGGGTCGACCGGCACGCCGTAGAGGCTGTCGGCGAAGGCGGCGCGGTAGACGGTGTGGCCGTTGATGGACGGGGTCTCGCGGTCGTCGATGACCAGCTCCCAGACGACCTCGGGGCTGGGCCCGCCGGTGACCTCGACGAAGCGGACCCAGCGGTGGTGGCCCGGGTCCAGCTCGGGGAGGGTGGGCGCGTCCACCAGGCCGCCATCGTTGATGAGCGTGTGGCCGTTGGGCAGGCGTTGGGCGGAGCCGACGACGGGCGCGTGGCCGCCGCGGGCGTAGCGCCAGACCTCCCGAACGGTGCGGGCCGACTCGTCCACCGCGTACTCGACGGCGCCGGACGCGCGGTCCGGGGCGTCGTCGGTGGCGGCGTTGCCGTTGTCGTAGACGAGGAGGTTGCCGCTCGGGAGGAAGACGGGGAGGTGCTGGTGGCTGAACCAGGTGCCGGACGTGAGCGTGAAGTCGCCGCCTGCGCCCAGCTTCCAGACGAGCTGCCCGCTGTCGCGGCCGATGCGAACGAGCTGGCTGTGGTTGCGCACGGAGAGCACCCAGTCGGCGTTGTCGGGGTGCTCGACGATGGTGTTGGAGTGCGACCAGTCCTTCGCGTCCTCGACTTCGTCGTAGGGCGGGATGGCCCAGAAGGGGCTGTCGAAGCCGGCGTGGACAGAGAGCGGATCCAGCAGGTCCAGCAGGGGGTGGCGGGCGCGGACGGTGCCGTCCCAGTCGAGGTGCAAAAGCACGTCGCCCACGACGTTGTGGCTGCGGGTGCCGCCCGCGCCGTCTGGATAGCCGCTGATGGTCCGAAGCTCGGTGCTCAGCACGGCGAGGCTGTCGTCGGCGAGGGGCAGGACCTCGTGGTGGAAGGTGTCCGCGCCGGCGTCCGTTGTGGTGACGATGCGCTCGACGGTGCCGCCGAGGGAGGTCTGCAGCACGGCCCGCAGGCCGGCGGTGAACAGGGAGCCGCCCTCCGGGAGCCGGTCGTAGTCGAGCGTCGGCAGCGGCGCCTTCTGGACCCAGGCGACGCGCCCCCGGCGGTCCACCGCGAGCAGGTAGGCCCACGTCGGGTCTGGCAGGGACGTCCAGCGGTTGATCGAGAAGAAGACCCAGCCCGGGGTGGCGCGGCCCTCGTCGTGCACGGTGACGGTGATGGGCGGCAGGTCTGACGGCAGCGGCTCGCCGGCGACCGGCGCTTCCTCGCTGCGGCCGCGGGCGCCATCGGCCTCGGCCTCGACCTGCAGGAGCGTCGTCTGTTCGGCGAGGAGCCCGCGCGCGACCAGCGTGTGCGCCGTGCCCACGGCAGACCAGGGCGAGGCCCAGCGGTCCCCGTCGGGGCCGGTGTGCACGAGACGGGCGCGGGCGGCGCGCGAGGTGGTGGCCCGGACGACGGCGCAGGAGCCGCAGCCCGGGAAGGGCTCGACGGCGTCCAGGGTGACCCCGGGGGGCGGCGCGGTGGCGGTGTCTCCGGAGTCCGCGCCGCCGGCCCCGGAGTCGGCCGCGGTGTCGGCGGGGGCGCCCGGCGGGCGCGGCTTTCCGGACGCGGGAGGGCGGCAGGCGGCCCCGAGCGGCAGCGCGAGCGCGAGACAGAGCGGGACCAGCGCGGCGGTGCGCGGCATCATGCGGGGCCTCCGACGGGCGGGCCGGCGACGCGGGCCATCGGTGCGCCCTCGATGGCCCACAAGCTGCCGAAGGCGCGGAACAGCTCGGAGGTGAGGGTGGGCCCGGGGCGCTTCCGCGAAGGGGCGCGCAGGTGGTGGTTCAGCGGGTTGCCCTCGTCGTCTTGCAGGGCGTCGGGACGGAGGAGGTTCATGTAGAGGCGCGTGACCCCCTGGTTGCCCTTGTGCACCATGATGATTGTGCCGTCCTCCAGCACTTCCTCGACGATGGCGACGTGGGAGAGCTCGTCGTCCCGGCGGCCGTTGCCGTTGCGGTCGTAGGTGTTGTCGAAGAAGGCGACGTCGCCGACCGCGGGGCGCTTGCGGGTGTGCAGCACCCCCCGCTCCTTCGCCAGCTCGAACATGTCCTTGGAGCTGCCCTTGACGGGGCAGCCCGCCGCTGCGTAGGCCGCCTCCACCATCCCCGAGCAGTCGTAGCGGAAGGACTCGCCATCCACGAGGAAGCGCTCAGAGCCCACGAAGGCCGAGACCTCGCGCGCGACCTTCTCGCCGGCCTTGCCGGAGCGCCGCCCCGGCGATTGGCGCTTGCGCTCGGGGGCGGCGCGGATGGGGCCCGCGGCGGCGGCGGTGGCGGCGGCCACGGCGGGGTCGAGCCCGTGGCGCTCCAGGTACGTGGGCGGGGCCGCGCCGAGGCCGTCGGTCGGGCCCGGGACCTTGAGGCCGCGGTGGGCGCAGCCGGCCAGCAGCAGCAGCGCGCACCAGCGCAAGCCGGACGCGACGGACGGGTGGGTGCGGAGGCCCGGGCACAGCACATCGAGAGGGTAGCGCCCCGCCTCTCGGGTGGCCAGCGCGGCCCCGGCCCGCCGAGCCCGTTAGGGGGGCGGCAGCCCGCTGGAGTCCGCATGGCCCTCGCCGCCGAACGCGCCCATCAAGCCGACATCTTCGACGAGATCGACGCGCTGCGCCGCCAGCGCCGGGCGGTCATCCTCGCGCACTACTACCAGGAGCCGGACATCCAGGACCTGGCCGACCACATCGGCGACAGCCTGCAGCTCGCGCGGGCGGCGCGGGACACGGACGCCGAGGTCATCGTGTTCTGCGGTGTGCACTTCATGGCAGAGACCGCCAAGATCCTCAATCCCGAGCGGGTCGTCCTCATCCCGGACATGAAGGCCGGCTGCTCCCTCGCCGACGCGGCGCCGGGCAAGCGGGTGGCGGCCTGGAAGGCGGCGCACCCGGGCCATGTGCTCGTGAGCTACATCAACTGCTCGGCCGAGGTCAAGGCCGTCTCGGACATCATCTGCACCTCGTCGAACGCTGAGAAGGTCATCCGGTCCATCCCCGAGAGCCAGGGCATCCTGTTCTGCCCGGACCGCAACCTCGGCGCGTGGCTCCAGAAGCGCACCGGCCGCGAGATGGTGCTGTGGCAGGGCACCTGCATCGTGCACGAGACCTTCTCCGAGCAGAAGCTCATCGCGCTGAAGGTGCGGCACCCGGCGGCGAAGGTCATCTGCCACCCGGAGTGCGAGCCGAACCTCCTCCGCCACGCGGATCACATCGGCTCCACCTCGTCCTTGCTGCAGTACGCCACCACCACCCCGGACGCCGACACCTTCATCGTCGGCACCGAGCCGGGCATCCTCCACCAGATGCAGAAGGCCGCTCCCGGGCGCACCTTCCTGCCGCTGCCGGGCATGGACGAGACCTGCGCGTGCAACGAGTGCCCGCACATGCGGCGCAACACGCTGGAAAAGATCCGGGACTGCCTGCGGGACTTGCAGCCGCAGCTCCACATGCCCGAGCCCCTGCGCGTCGCGGCGCTGCGCCCGCTCGAGCGCATGATGGCGCTGGGGTGAGGCCCGCGGTCCCGCCCTTGCGCCTCGCGGCCGTGGCCCCGGGAGGCCTGTCGGCGGGGCTCGAAGCCGTTCGTGCGGCCCTCTCCGGGGCGCCGGGGGTGTGGGTGGAGGGCCAGCGGCTGTACAGCGACCTCCTCGGGGTGTGGACGCTGGACATCGAAGCCGGGGCTGGCCCGGGCCTGCGCGTGGCGGGCGAGGCGGCGGGCTTGCGGTTCGACGCGGGCGCTGGGCCGGAGGCCGCGGAGTGGGCCGGGGCGGCCACGCTCGCGGTCCGCTTCGCGGGTGGGTCCGGCGCGCGCGTGCACCCGGTGCCGGCCGTTCCGGGCTGAGCGCGGTCAGGAGAGGGATTGCCTGCCTGCGAGGGGCTTCTCGGTGAGGTCGCGGGAGCCGTGCGCGGCGCGCACGGGGCGCACGCCGGGCGACACCCGTCGGCCGGGGCGGCGATCAGCGCGGGCACCCAGGCCCAGGCGGCGGGGTTGTCGGGCGGCTGGACGAAAACCGGATCTGGCGCAGGGCCGGGCGGGGCGGCGGCGGCGCGACGGTGGCGGCCGGCCAGGGCCGGTGCTAGGCTCCGGAGATACCCGGAGGCGCGTGCCCCGGCGGGAGCGGCGATGCGGTTCGCGTGGTGGGTGCTCTGGGCGGGCCTCGGGGCCTGCAGCGGCGGAGAGGGGGGCGGCGCCGGCGGCGCGGATGGCGCGGCCGATGATGGCGCGGCCGATGATGGCGGGGCCGGCGACGATGGCGCGGGCGGCGACGAGGGCGGCGGCGATGGCGCGGACGGCCTCGTGGGCCCGCACGACGGCGTCTACCAGGTGACGATGCACCGCGAAGGCGGGCACTTCGCGCTCGGGCGCGCGGTCGTGGAGCGCAACGCCCTCCGGGCCGACTTCCTCTCGGGCGACGGGCTGCGGGTCGACGTCACGGGCACGGTGGCGGCGAGCGGCACCATCACCGTGGCCTCGATCGAGAACACCGGCGGGCTCGACATCACGGTTCGGGAGGCGCGCATCTCGGACGGCATCGTCGAGGCCACCTACGAGATCAGCGGCGCCACCGGCCTGCTCGTCGGCACCCGCGACGGCCGGTTGTTGCAGCAAGCGCCGGTGCGCACCTTCGACGGCCACTACGAGCTCGCGCTGGAGCGCGACGGCGACGAGGTCGCTGCCACCACCTTCGATCTCCGGCGCGGCGCGTTCTCCACGCTCATCAAGGCCGAAGACGGCACCGTCTGGTCCCTCGACGGCTTCGTCACCTCGGACGGGGTGCTCGTCCTCACCGAGGTCGGGGGCGGCGAGGCCGCCGTCGTGGCGGAGGCCACCATCGATCAAGAGACCTTCGCGCTCGCCGGCATCTACCGGGTGGGCGACCTCGTGGGCCGGGTGTCCGGCCGCCGGAGCGACTGATGCGCGCCGCCTCTTTGCTCGCCGGCGCCGTGCTCGCCGTGCTCTCGCCTGCCGCCTTCGCCTTCGACGTCGAGGAGTTCGACGCCGGCTTCGGAGAGTGGGAGTTCTCCCCTCAGAAGATCGGCCGCAGCACGACCGACGGCTGGGTGCGGGTGGCCGATGGCACCGACACCGCCGCGATGCCGAGCCCCAGCCTCACCTCCTCGACCTACTACTGGACGCTCTCCCGCCCGCTGGACCTCACCTCCGCGGTGGACCCGCTCCTGGACCTCAAGCTCGAGTTCCTCGGCGGCGGCTACGACTGGGCGGCCGTGCAGATCGGCCCCGAGGGCAGCACGCGCCTGAGCGACTACACGAGCCTCGTGCAGTACACGGCGGCGACGGGCGGTCCCCAGGAGTCCTTGCTCGACCTCGCGCCCTACCGCGGCCAGCGGTGGACCCTCCGCGTCATCCTCCGCAAGCCCTACGGCGTGGTGGCGTCCACGCCGGGCCTGCGCCTGCACCGGGCGGGCGTCGTCCTGCAATCGGAGATCAACCCGCCGCCGCCCGAGCCGGAGATCCTCTCCCTCGGCGCCTTCAACGTGCAGGTCTTCGGTCTCACGAAGATGGCGCGGGTGGGCGTGCCCGAGTCGCTCACCGCCATCGCCAACCGCTACGACCTCCTGCTCATCCAAGAGATCCGCGACAAGTCCGGCACCGCCATCGTGGATCTGCTGAACCGCGTGAACGCGGCCACGGACGACGACTTCGCGATGGCGGTGAGCAACCGGCTGGGCCGCACCACCAGCAAGGAGCAGTACGCGTTCTTCTACCGGGCGAGCAAGCTCACGTTGCAGGACACCTGGCACTTCGACGAGATGGGCAACGACGTCTACGAGCGCGAGCCGTGGGTCGGCCTTTTCGAGACGACGGACGGCAAGGACTTCGCGGTGGTGGGTCTTCACGCCGCGCCGGAGGACGCCGAGGAGGAGATCGCGCACCTCGACGTCGTGCTCGCCGACGTCCGCGCGCGCTTCGACGAGGCGGACATCCTGCTGATGGGCGACTTGAACGCCGGCTGTACCTACGTCAGCCCGGAGGAGCTGCGCGGGCTCAGCGTGTACACAGACCCGCTGCTGTCCTGGTGGGTGGGCGACGCGGTCGACACCACCACCACCTCGACGGTCTGCCCCTACGACCGCATCGTCACGAGCGGCCTCGTCACCGACCTCACGGTGGAAGGCAGCGGCGGCGTGTTCTTGTTCGATCAGGCGCTGCAGCTCTCGCCCACCGACACCCGCGCCGTGAGCGACCACTACCCCGTCGAGCTGCTCATCGACATCAACCGCATCGACTGAGCGGGGCGGCGCGCCGCCCGTTCAGCGCGCCGCCGCGAAGACCGCGGCGTGCGGGGCGGCGGTGGCGTCCAGCTCGGCGCGGGTGGCGGCCCAGGCCTGGAGGGCGGCTGGGTCCCGCGGGTCCACCCAGGCGGGCAGCTCGCCGTGCTGGCGGAGGTGCAGCAGCCGCGCCTCGGCGTCGAGGCGCTGGACCTCGATGCGCGCCATCGTGCGGCGGTGGTTGAGCACCACGGCGACCAGGGCCACCGGCGCGACGAACACGCCCGCGACGGCGAGCAGCGGGATGAAGACGGCGAGGATGGCGGGGAGAGCCTGCATGCGGGCGCCGGGGCGAGGGGAGGGCTGGGGCGGTACGCGCGGCGGGGCGCCCGCATTTCAGCGGAGCGCGCCCCAGCGGGGGACGGTGGCGGTGTCGAGCCCGGCCACCGGCCCGCCCCGCGCGAGCCCCTGCGCGTGCGCGAGCAGCGCGAGGGCGACCGCGGCCAGCGTCGGGAGCAGCAGTCGCCGCAGGAGGCGGGGCGCTGGCGCCGGGCTTTCGGGCTGCTGTGCCCAATCGCGCAGCGTGGCCTCGACCGGTAGCCAGGCGAAGGCCGCGAGCAGCACGAGGCGGGGGAGCCAGCCGGCCGCCGCGCCGAGCAGCACACAGGCGAAGCCGGCGCGCAGGGCCGCCGCCCCGGCCCGGTGGCACGCGCGCGGGCCGTGGGTCGCGACGAGCGTCCGGTCCCCCCGGGCGCGGTCCTCGTCGGCTTGGAAGGACTGGGCCAAGAAGCTCAGGCCCAGCGTGCCGAGCGCTGCCGCGAGCGCGAACCCGAGCACCCGCGGACCCGGCGCCGCGACCACCCACGCGCCGGCGAGGGGCGTCAGCACGCCGTAGCCGATGGCGTTGGTGGCGGGCCCGAGCCACGGCCGCGCCTTCCAGGGGCGCGGGCCTGCGCTGTAGCACACGCCGAGCACCGCAGCGGCCGCCGCACACCCGGCGGGGCCGGGCCCCGCGACGGCGGCGACCGCCGGGGTGAGCGCGAGCGCGGCGTGCCCGGCGATGGCGGTCTGCGTGGGCACCGGCCCGGCCCGGCCGAGGAGCACCGGCCCAGTGTCGCGGTCCCGGGCGGCGTTGAGCCAGAGGGTGCCGGCGTGCAGCAAGGCCCAGGCGGCGGCCACGGCGGCGGCGCCCCCCGGCGCCGTCAGCGGCCGCGCGGCGTCCCAGTGCGCCAGTCCGTACCCCAGCGCCACCAGCGCAAGCACGAAGGGCAAGAGCCGCGGGCGGGCGAGGGTGTGCAGGGCGGCGACCGCGCTCCCGGCCGCGCGCGCCGACGCGGTCATCGCAGGTTCTTCAGGATGGACGCGAGATCGTCCGCGTCGGCGTCCAGGTCCCACACCCCGTCGGCGGCCTTTCGCGGCGCCCCCGCCGGGGCGGGGCGCGGCGGGGTGGCGCGGGCGGCGG
>JBEIVK010000104.1:0-9644 GCA_040373935.1 Alphaproteobacteria bacterium | reverse complement strand
GGGACCGGCCCGTGCGCGCGAAAGGAAGGGGGCGTTGCGGGGGAAACCTTGGTTTCCCCTGCCCTCCGAAGAAAGGCCACCGCCGCAGCCCCGGCCCACCCGCGCCAGCCCGCCCGGCCCAGGCTACACGGCACGCATGGGGCCTGTGATCGACATCGACCCGTGGGACCTCGTCCGCGTGGAAGACCCGGCAGATCCGGGGGCCCTCGCCACGAGCGCCACAGGCGCGACCCGCGTGGGCCCGCCCGCCCACGGGAAGTGGCGCGTGGAGCCCGTCCCCGAGCCCGGGGTCGCCCCGCCCGAGGGCGGCTCGGTGGCCTGGGAGGCGGTGGAGGCGATGGCGGTGCAGCCGTGGCACGACGCGGGCATCACCGGGAAGGGCGTGCGCATCGCGGTCTTCGACTTGCAATGGGCGGACTGGGACCGGGCGGCGCACCACCCGGAGCTGGGCACGCTGCGCACCTGGGATTGCTTCGCGCACCGGTCGTGCGAAGTGCCCTTCGACGCGCCGACGCCGCGCTTCACCTTCGAGGCGGCGAGCCACGGGGTCGCGTGCGCCGAGGTCATCCGGGACATCGCGCCGGGCGCCGAGGTGGACCTCGTGCGCGTGAACAGCTTTACGACCTTGGAAAACGGCGTGGACTGGGCCATCCGCGAGGGGGTGGACATCATCTCCATGTCGCTGTCGTTCTACTCGGACAGCTTCCACGACGGCACGGGCGCGATCAACGACCTGATGGACCGCCTCGCCGCCGCGGGCGTGCTGATGGTGACGAGCGCCGGCAACAGCGCCGAGGAGCACTGGGTCGGCGACCTGCGAGACGACGACGGGGACGGCGTTCACGAGTGGTCCACCGGCACCGAGGACTTGTGGGTGTGGATGCCGGCGGGGGACCGCCGGGTCACGGTGATGTGGGACGACTTCACCAACTGCGGGGACACGGACCTCGACGTTCTGGTGCTGGACGAGGCGGGGGTCGTGCGCTCCCGGGCCTTGGCGCGGCAGGTGGTGGGCGCCGAGGACTGCTCGCCCGTGGAGCGCCTGTCCGTGCGGGTGGCCGCGTCGGCGTGGCACCGCCTCCAGGTGCGGCGCTTCGGCGGGGACCCGGTGGCCCGCGTGGATGTGATGGTGCGCGGGGGCGAAGTCTGGGAGGGCGTCCCGGCCGGCTCGTTGACGGACCCGGCGACGCACCCGTCCGTGGTGGCCGTGGGCGCGGTGCGCGCGCGGGGCTACGCCTTCAACGGGCCGGAGTCCTTCTCCAGCCGCGGCCCGACGAACGGGGGGCTCGCCAAGCCGGACATCGCGGGGCCGAACGGCCTCTCCGGGACGGTGTACGGGCCCACGGGCTTCTACGGCACCTCGGCCTCCACGCCGGCCGTGGTCGGGGCGATCGCGCTGCTCATGGAGGAGGACCCGCGCCTCGACGCCGAGGCCGCCACCGAGCGCCTGAAGGCAACGGCCCTGCGCGACGGCGCCGCCGGCGACGCGGGGGACCCGGGGCTGGGCGCCGGGCGCGCGCGGCTGCTGCCGCCGGGGAGCGCACCGCCCTGCGGCGGGAACGCCGGCTGGGGGCTCGTCCTGATGGGTCCGCTCTTCGCGCTGGGGGCGCGTCGGCGGCGGAGCGGGTAAGATGCCGGCCGTGGAGTCGCCCATGCGCTCGGTCCTCGTCGCGTTGTTGCTGTCTGCGTGCGCCCCGGCCCTCACGGGCACCGCGCCCCTGGTCGAAGGGGTGCTGGACACCGCGCCGGTCGCGGTGGAGGTCGCGTCGGCCGTGGGCGTCGGGTCGGTGGTCGTGCCCGTGCGCGTGGTCAACGCCTGGGGCGTCGCCGTGCCGGGGGGCGAGGTCACGGTGGCGGTCGAGGGCGCCGACATCACCGAGGCCGTCGTGCCCATCGGCCCCGACGGGCACGGCCTCCTCGCGCTGCGCGGCCTGCCGGGCCGGTTGCGCGTCACGGCCACCGCCAGCAGCGACGGCGCGACGCTGGGGCCCGCCGCCGAGAGCGTCATCTTCCCCTCCCCGCTCGCCGGGATCGGCCTCGCGCCGGCCGCGCCGCTGCCGGCCGTGCCGTCCGGCGCCGAGGTCTCCTGGATGGCCGAAGGCAGCGCGGGCGTGGCCCTCGCCGCCGACAACGAGGTGTGGTGGCAGCCGGCCGACGCCGCAGCCCCGGCGTGGCGCGTCGCGGCCCTGCCGTTCACGGTCGCGGGCCTTCAGGCCGAGCACGTCGACAACGACGGCATCCTCGACTTGCTGGCTTGGTCGGGCGCCGACCTGATGGTGCTGCGCGGGCTCCCGTTCGGCGGCTACGCGTGGGGGGCGGGCTACGCCTCGCTCGGCGGGGCCATCGTCGGCGTGCGCGCAGCAGACCTCACGGGCGACCGCCTCGCCGACCTCGCGATCGCCACCAGCACGGCCGAGCGCGGCGGCGTGGAGATCCTCGAAGGCGACGGCGCCTGGGGCTTCGCGCGCTGGTCCACGCTGGACGTCGGCACCGAGATCCGCTCCATGACCGCCGCCGACGAAGACGGCGACGGCGAGCCCGAGGTGTCCATCCTGTCGGCCGGGTCCGGCTGGATCGAACGCTTCACCCGCGAAGGCGGCGCCTGGGTGGGCGCGGCCACGTACCAGCTCAACGCCTACGAGGCGCTGGAGGGCAGCCGTCTGCTCCCCGCCGCAGACCTCGACGGCGACGGCCGCCCCGAGACGACGATCGTGGGCCCGCCCACGGCCTCTTCGATGGACCTCGTCTTCTACGTCATCGGCAACGAGGTGAGCACCCACTACCCGCTCGCCTTCCAGGAATTCACGGCGTCTGCCGCGGATTTGGACCGCAACGGCGCGACGGACTTGCTCGCCCTCGACGCGGGGGGCACGCTCAATGTCGTGCGGGCAGCGGGCGAGGGCTTCCTCATCGACTCCCTGGACGGCTTCGCCGCCCCGGGCGCGCTGGCGTCGACGTGGCGGCCGGGCGACGCGGTGGCGACGGTCGCCACGGTCGCCACCGGCGATGGCGCGCTGCTGTTCCACCCGGGCACGGCAGACCCGGAGGGCGGCTGGGATCGCACGCCCTTCGGCTGGCGCAGCTACAGCACGGCCCTCGAAGGCCCGATGCTCACCAAGGACATCGACGCCGACGGCCTCACCGACATCATCGGCTTCCAGCGCGACGGCGGAGAGCTCACGCTCACCGCCTGGCGCGGCACGGCGGACGCCACGGGCGCGACGCAGTTCAGCATCATCGGGCGCACGGCGCTCGCCGGGGCGGCCGGGGCGCTGGACCTCGTGTCCTGCGGGCAGGACGTCTGGGCCCTCGCCGGGGATGCGAACGCATCGCAGGTCGTGCGCGTGCGCTTCTCCCGCGATGGGGACCGCCTCGTGCTGGATCGCCTCGCCGAGCGGGACGTCGCGGGCACGCTGCTCGCTTGCGGCGTCACCACCAACGCGGAGGTCGGCGTCGCCGTGGCCGCCACCACCGGCGCCTGGACCCTCTACGGGCCGGGGCTCGGTGGCGCCCGCGACGACGGCGACGCCGGCGCGATGGGCGACTTCGTCTTGATCGACCAGGACGGCGACGGCTCCGGCGAAATCGTCACCTGCGCCGGGGCGGAATGCCGCATCGTCTCTCTCGATCTCGACGGCGACGGCGCCACCGAGGTGGTGCGCGTCGGGGACGGCGGCGCCACCCTGCGCCTGCCGGATGGCTCCGAGCGCGAGCTTGGCCTCGGCGGCGCGCCTTCGGTGGGCGACATCGACTCCGATGGCCTGGACGACCTCCTCCTCACCGACACCGCGTCCAGCCGCATCGCCGCGCTTCGCGGCCTCGGCGGGGACTTGGCGCCGCCCGTGTGGTTCCACACGCCGCGCGCGCTCGCGGGCGCCGTGCTCACGGCCGACGCCGACGGCGACGGCTGGCTGGAGATCTTCGCGGTGAACGACGCAGGCGAGCTCATCCACACCGGGCGCACCACGGCGCCGTGATGGGCCTCGCGGCGGTCCTCCTCCACGGGTGGGCGCACGCCGCCGAGCCCTGGGAGGCGCCGCGCATGCCGGCGGGGGCGCCAGTGCCGCCCGGGGTGGGAGATGGCTCGGCCGCCGCGTGCGGGTCCTGCCACCCGGCCATCGCGGAGGAGTGGGCGGCGAGCACGCACGCCCACGCATGGTCGGACCGCCAGTTCCAGGCGGAGCGCGCGAAGGACCCGGCGGTGGCCTGGCTCTGCGACAACTGCCACACGCCGCTTGCGCGGCAACAGCCGGTGCTGGCCCGGTCGACGGGCTCGCCGCGCGCGCCAGAGCGGCGGGCCAACCCAGACTTCTCGCCCGCGCTCCAAGCAGAGGGCGTCACCTGCTTGTCCTGCCACTGGCGGCCCGGGGGCATCGCCGCCGTGCACGCCGACGCCGCGGCCCCACACCCGCTCGTGGTGGACCCTTCGCTCCGCAGCGCCGACACCTGCACCGGCTGCCACCAGGCCACCGCCCGCCTCGAGCCTGCGCTGATCTGCACCTTCGACACCGGCGCCGAGTGGCTCGCCGCCAACCCCGGTCGGTCCTGCGTGGACTGCCACATGCCGCGCGTCACCCGCGCGCACGCCGTGGGCGCTCCCCCGCGCGCCGGCGGCCGCCACCTCTGGCCCGGCGCCCTCATCCCGAAAGAGCCCTGGTCAGAGGCGGAGGCTGCCCTGTTCGCCGACTGGGTGCCGGGGGTCGCGCTGCGCGTCGAGGCGCCGGCCAGCGCCCGCCCCGGCGCGCCGGTCACCGTCCGGCTGCACCTGCTTCACAATGGCGCCGGGCACCGCGTCCCCAGCGGGGACCCGGAGCGCTTCCTGCGGCTGGAGGCCGAGGCGCGGGGCCCGGACGGGGCAGTGCTCGCGCGCACCGGCTACCGGGTGGGGCAGGTGTGGGAGTGGTGGCCAGAGGCGCGGCGCCTGTCGGACAATCGCCTCCATCCCGGCGAAGACCGCGTGGTGGACTTCACCTTCCCGATGCCGAGCGGCCCCGTGTCCATCGCGACGGTGCTGGAGCACCACCGCATCAGCGCCGCCAACGCCGCCCACCACCACCTCGACGGCTACCCGACCCACCGCCGCGTCGCCGAGAGCGCGGTCACCATCCGGCCCGCGCCGTGAGCGTGGTGCTGGTCACCGGGGCGGCAGGCCAGCTCGGGCGCGCGGTCGTGCCGGCCCTGCGCGCGGCGGGGCACACCGTGCGCACGCAGGGGCGCGGCGCGGCCCCGCCGGGCGGCGACGTCCACATCCGCGGAGACCTTCGAGACCCGGAGGTGGCCGCGCGCGCGGTGGACGGCGTGGGCGCGATCGTTCACCTCGCGGGCGGGCTGCGCGGCGGGCGCGGGGAGGGCCCCGAGGCCGCGAACGTCGCCCCAACGGCCAGCCTGCTCGTGGCGGCGCGGCGCTTCGCCCCGGAGGCGCGTGGGCTCGCCGCGAGCAGCGCGGCGGTGCACGGGTGCCGCGCGGGGGCCACGGTGGACGAGGCGCACCCGCCGCGCCCCGACACCGCCTACGGGCGGGCGAAGGTCGCGCAGGAGCGCCTGCTCACCGAGAGTCGTCTGCCGGTCGACATCCTGCGCTTCGGCGCCATCTGGGGGGCCGGCCTGCGCGTCACGCTCGACGGGCCGCTGCGCCGCGGGCCGGTGCTGGTGCCCGGGGACGGCCTCAACCTCGTTCCGCTCCTGCACATCGACGACGCGGTCGAGACGATCGCCCTCCTCCTCGCGGGGGCGCCGCCGAACGGGCCCCGCGTGCTGCACGTCGCAGACCCTTCGGCCACACCCCTCGGGGCGTTCTGGCGCGCCGTCGCCGCCGCCATCGGCCGCCCGCCCCCTCGCTTCCTGCCGCTGCCGGCCGCGCCGATCACCGCCGCCGCCGCCGCCATCGCGGCCCTCTACGCCGCCGCAGGCCGCCGGGCCCCGCTCGGCCCCGACACCTTCCGCCTCCTGCAAAGCTCCGTCCGGCTCAACACCGCGCGACTCGACGCCCTGCGCGGTC
Organism: Alphaproteobacteria bacterium; assembly: GCA_040373935.1. Lineage (GTDB taxonomy): Bacteria > Myxococcota_A > UBA796 > UBA796 > UBA2385 > JBEIVK01. The sequence goes on along the minus strand of JBEIVK010000104.1, from coordinate 3,646 downwards.
GCCCACTGCGCTGGCCGGATCCCCTCCGCGCCGTGCCGAAGGTGCTGTCCCCGGCTTGACCTCCCCGCCCGGACGCCGTATGCTCCCGCCTTGACGGCCCGTCTGAGGCCCGGAGCTTCTGTCGCATGCGGTCCATCGCCCTGCTCCTGCTCGCCGGTTGCAATCCCCAGCACGCTGATGTCGGCGGCCAATGGTTCGCGTGGCTCGCCGCCAGCGGCTCGCCGTCCGTCCTCGACGGTACGCTGCCGGACCTCAAAACCACCGCCACCATCTTCGAGTGCAGCGGCCGCGGCTGGTCCGTCGAGGACGAGCGCTTCGACCAGGGCTACATCGGCCCGGTCGAGGGCGACGACCTCGCCAGCAACCGCTTCGTGGGCGGCTCCTGCCCGGTCGACGGTGACGGCGAGTTCTTCTCCTACTGCGCCGATGCCGCCGAGGAGATGGCGGCCGACTGCGAGGGCGATGCGGCGGCCGGCAAGCTCGGCATCGACAACCTCGAGTTCCACACCTTCCTCCAGGAAGACGGCTTCTACGCCATCAAGGGCGAGCTCACGCCCTGGCGCACCGAGGCCATCATCGGCGGCGAAGGCGACATCCAGATCTCCATCCACCAGGATCTCGGCGCGGGCGCCGACTTCCGGTTCATGTTCACGATCAAGCCGGCCTTCCGCCCCACCCGCTGCGACAGCGACGACTCGGGCAACTCCGACATCGTGGACATCGACGGCTCCTCCTGGCTCGAGCGCTGGTCCGAAGACGAAGACGGCCGCTCCATCTACTACCTGAACGCCGGCGCGCGGCAGGTGAAGTGGGGCAACGGCGGCAACAACGAGCAGTGGTTCCTCGTCACCGATTGGACGAGCGGCTACGGCTACGCCCGCTTCAACGGCGAAGACTTCAACTCCGTGCCCACGGACTACGGCAACTACGACGCCGACGGCAACGGCCCGGCCTTCATCGAAGACTGGAACCAGGGCGATCCGTCCTTCCTCGGCGTGGAAGACCGCACGGCCCCCGACGAGGCGCTGTACGCCGAGGCCGCCGACCTGCTCCGCAGCAAGGCAGCCGGCTGGCAGGCCGAGATGGTCGAGGTCGCCGGCGCCTACACCGGCGATGGCTCCTGCGACGATGGCCTCTGCTTCGAGCACAAGGTCGAAGACAACGCGTGGCGCCCGATCGACATCGAGCCCTCGGGCATCGACGGCTGGATGGAGGTCCACTCCTCCTGGGTGCGCTTCGACCAGTCGGTCGAAGAAATGGCCAAGGTCGGCGCCGGCGACTCGATCTCCGGCGACTTCCAGGTGGTCTACGAGGGCGCGGTCACACCCTCCCGCATCGTGGTCAAGGGCACCTTCAAGGCCGAAGAGCTGAAAGAGGACCGCTGGGCCTACGAGTTCCTCGAGGACGACCTTCGTTCCCGCCCCGAGGGCGAGAAGTACTGCAAGTAGGCCCACGGGAGGCGCGTGATGCCCCGCCTCCCTGCGGCGCCGTGCGTGTTCGTGCGGTGCGTCCTGCCGGCGCTGTCTGTCGCGCTCGCCTGCACGCCCGCCCCCGCGCCGGTGCACACGCTCGCTCCGCCGGCCTCCGGCTGGGGCGCCGTGCTCTCGGAGGGCGACACCGCCTACGCGTACGGCCCCGGCGCCGTCGTGCTCGGGTTGCGGGCCGCCGGCTCCCGCGCTGACGCCCCAGGCGCACCCGCCCATCGCTGCGGCGGGGCCGCGCTGCAGGCGCCGCCTCCCGGGGCTGCCTTGCTGCTGCCCCCCGGGGCCGCCGTGCCCACCATCGAGCCCCCGCCCGCCAACGCCGCGCCGCTGGTCGAGGCCGTCACCTTCCGCCTCGACAGCCACCTCCCGGCGGCCGACCGCTTCACCCCGATCGACCCTGCCGCGCAGCCCGCCAAGCAGCGCGGGCTCGAGCTCGGCAGCGTCATCAAGGTGCGGCGCACCGGCAATCCGCCGGTCCTGCTCGCCACCGGGCGCCGCGACTGCACCGCCGTCCTGGCCCTTCTGGACCGCGAGGCCACCACCATCCTCTCCACGCTGGACCTCCCCGGCCTCTGCGAGACCCCGCGGCTCGTCCCGCCCGCCGACTACGACGGCGACGGCGCCCGCGAGGCCGCGCTCGCCACCCCCGGGCGCGTCGTCGCCTTCCGCCTGGACGAGCGCGCCACCGCCCCCGCGCTGCAGCTCCTCGGCGACTGGTCCTGCCCCGCGCCCGCCCCATGAGCCGCCGGGTCACGATCGCCAGCCTCATCTGGGGCGGCTCCATCCTGCTTTCCCGCGTCATCGGCCTCATCCGCGAGGCCGTGCTCGGGCGCGTCCTGGGCGCCGGCCGCGACGCCGACCTCTACCTCGCGTCCTTCGTCGTCCCGGACTTCCTCAACTACCTGCTCGCCGCCGGCGCGCTGAGCATCGTCTTCATCCCGCTCTTCTCGGCGCACCTCGCCCGCGGCGACGAGGCGGCCGGCTGGCGCGCGTTCAGCGTCATCGCCAACGTCGTGTCCGCCCTGCTCGTGCTGCTCGTCGGCGCCCTGTGGCTCGCCATGCCCGCGCTGGTGCCCCTGTTCGCCCCCGGGTTCTCCGCCGACGACCAAGCCGCCCTCGTCCACCTCTCGCGCATCGTCCTGCCCGCGCAGATCTTCCACGTCCTCGGCGGCCTGCTCGGCGCCGCCCTCCAAGCCCGCGACCGCCACGGCCTCTCCGCCCTCGCCCCGCTCGTCTACACCGTCGGCATCATCGCCGGCGGCCTGCTCGGCGGCAGCGCCGAGGGCTTCGCCTGGGGCGTGCTGGTCGGCAGCGCGGCCGGCCCCTTCGCCCTGCCGCTCTACGGCTGCGTGCGCATGGGCCTCCGCTGGTCGCCCACCCTCTCCCTCTCCCACCCCGACCTCCGGCGCTGGTTCACCCTCTCGCTCCCGGTCATGCTCGGCTTCTCCATCGTCGTGGTCGACGACTGGTTCCTCACCCGCGCCGGCTCCACCCTCGGCGAAGGCGCCATCGCCGCCCTCCGCTACGCCAAGTCGCTCATGCGCGTCCCGATGGGCGTCTTCGGCCTCGCCACCGGCGTCGCCGCCTACCCCACCCTCACCCGCCTCATCGCCGAAGGCCGCCCCACCGAGGCCTGGGACACCCTCCTCGCCGCCACCCGCAGCGTGCTCGTGCTCGCCACGCTGTCGCAGGTCGGCCTCACCGTCGCCGGCCCCGACATCAGCCGCGTGCTCTACGGCTCCCGCATCGACGCCGCCACGCACGACGCCATCGGCCTCTCCCTCGCCGTTCTCTGCCTCGGCCTCTGGGCCTGGTCCGCCCAAACCCTCCTCGCCCGCGGCTTCTACGCCCTCCAGCAGACCTGGGCCCCCACCCTCCTCGGCACCGCCATCACCCTGCTCGCCTGGCCCGTCTACGACGCCCTCGCCGCCACCCACGGCGCCCTCGGCCTCGCCATCGCCAGCAGCCTCGCCATCAGCGCCTACGTCGCCGTCCTCGCCCCCGTGCTCGCCCGCCGCATGGCCGGCCGCGCCCCCGGCCTCCTCCGCTTCGCGCTCACCCTCGCCGCCGCCGCCGCCGCCGCCATCGCCCTCGGCCTCGCCGTGCGCGGCGCCCTCTCCCCCCTCCCCGCCCTCCTCCGCGGCGCGCTCAGCGGCGGCCTC
>JBEIVK010000826.1:0-1942 GCA_040373935.1 Alphaproteobacteria bacterium | reverse complement strand
GGCGTGGACGCCGCGCGCTTCGCCCCGGGCCCGCCCCGCCCCGCCGGCGGCCCCTTCACCTTCGTGCTGCCCGCGCGCATCCACCCCTCGCGCGGCCAACACCTCGCCATCGACGCCGTCGCCCGCCTCCGCGCCGGCCGCAAGGCCCGCGCCAGCCTGCTCATCGCCGGCGCGCCAGAAGACCGCGTCTACCTGGACCAGCTCCGCGTGCAGGCCTGGGGCCAGCCCGTGCGCTTTCACCTCGACGGCGGCGATCCGGCGGCCCTCCTGCGCGGCGGAGACGCCGTCGTCCTGCCGGCCCTGGCGCCCGAGGCGTGGTCCTTCACGCTGCTCGAAGGCATGGCCACCGGCCTCCCTCCGGTGTGGTCGGACCAGCCCGCTCTCCGCGAGGCCACCGGCGGCAAGGGCCTGCCCGTGCAGCCCGGAGACGCCGACGCGCTGCGGGTCGCGTTCGAGAGGCTGATGGACGACCCGGCCGCCGCCGCCGCGTTGGGCGCCGAGGCCCGCGCCTTCACGCTCACGCACCGCCGCTGGGACCGCGCCTGGGACGCCATCCTCCCGCAGTTCCAGGCCCTCGTCCGCCGCGCCGCCTGAGCCCCGCCCGCGCGCCGCTCAGCGCGTGAAGCCCGCGCCGTACACGCGGTGCAGCGCCACCACCCGCGACTGCCCGGCGTTCCAGGGCAGCGCCCCGCGGGTCGCCTTCGCGAAGCCGAGGTCCACGTCGAGCTGCCGCGACGTCGGCCACGTCGAAAACAGCCCGGTGTCCACCACGAAGCTGCCGTCGTCCACCGCCACGCACTGAATGGTCTCGGCGTAGTCGGTCCCCGCGCTGTTCCACATGGAGAGCCGGATGAGCACGAAGTCCGCGCCGCCCGGCGACCACGTGAAGGTCGGGTTGCGGGAGATGTTGGGCGGCGACGACCCGGCGATGCTCGGGCTCGTCACCGACGGCAGCCCCGGCGCCGCCAGGAAGTTCGGCGTCTGCCCCGTGGGCAGCCCCACCACCCCGAAGCCCGCCAGCGCATACGACTGCCCGGACAGGAAGTTGCTGCTCGACACCGACTCGCTCGTGAAGACCCCGCCCTCGGCGTCCCAGTCGAGCGCGAGGCTCACCCCCGCCGCCGGCGCCTCCAAGGTGATGCGCGCCACCCCCGGGTCCATCAACGCGACCTCGACCGGCGGCGCGTAGGCCTCCGTCTCGCAGTCATCGAGGGCCGGCGCGAACAGCTGCCACCACTCCACGGATGCGCCCTCGGCCAGCAGGTACACCTGCGCGAACCCGCCCTCCGTCGTGCCGCCCGGCTCCCAGTAGCTGCCGACCCGCCGCGCCAGCGTCACCTCGCCGATGGCCCCGGCCATCCCCGTCGCGTCGCCCCAATACGTGAAGCGCTGCGTCTGCCGGCCCTGGCCCGACGCCGTCTCGACCTCCACCGCCACCGCGCCCGTCTCGGCGGACGGCCCGGTGCGCACCCGCAGCTCGGCGGGCGCCGCCGACAGGACCGTCGCCTCCGACTCGCCCACCCACGCCCGCGCCGTGCTGTCGAAGGGCCCGCCGGTGATGACCACCTCGGTGCCCCCGGCCGTCGTGCCGTAGTCCGGCGTCAGCGCCGTGATGGCGATGGCGTCGGCGTCCGCGTCGGCGTCCGCGTCGGAGTCGGCGTCCGTGTCGGCGTCGGAGTCGGCGTCCGTGTCGGCGTCGGAGTCGGCGTCCGTGTCGGCGTCCGCCTCCGCCGGCGCGGGCCCGCCCGAGTCGCCCTTGGGAAAGCCGGGATCCAGCCCCAGACCGCATCCGGCCAGGACCAACAGAGGGAGAGACAGCCCGCGCGTGTTCATGCGCGCACGCTACGATCTCCGAGCGCCGCCCGCAAGCCCCGCGCGCGCGCCGTGCAACCCCCCGCCGCGCCGCCCGTCCGCCGCCCGCGCCGCCCCCGCGTTCCCGTCC
>JBEIVK010000108.1:0-9541 GCA_040373935.1 Alphaproteobacteria bacterium | reverse complement strand
GGACGAGATGGAGGATCCCGCGATCCCGGCCCCCCCGTCGGGGCCGGAGGACGTGCCGGCGGCCCCGTCCGACGAAGCGCCCGAGGAGTTGCCCCCGGACGACTTGCCCGTGGAGATCGATCCGCGGATCGCGCCCGGCGACGGCGCCGATCCGGGTTAGGGGCAGGCGCATGTGGGCGCTGCTTCTGCCGCTGTGGATGGGGTGTGTGGTGAAGGTGGCGCCGCCGGGAGGCGCCGCCGTGGCCGATGTCGGCGCTCCGTCGCCGTCTCGCTTCGCCGATGTGGACCGCCAGATCGATCTCCTCCTCGTGGACCCGCCCTCCATCGATACGCGGGACCGCCTCCTCGCAGCGCTGGAGCTCTCGCGGGCGGCGCGGCGCCAGCCCCCCGCGGTGCAGGCGGAGATTCTGCGCTACCTCGAGCATCTGCTCGCCGTGGAGGGGCGCGCGCAGCCCGTGGAGGCGCCGCGCGTGGTGGACGGCGAGGCGATGGTCTTCGCGCCCCTTGGCGCCGTGCGCGTCGAGGAGATCCCCGAGGTCGACGCCCCGATGCCGGTGGACGGCGCGGCGGGCCGCGGTCCAGACGCGCCGCGGCCCATCGACGTCAGCGCGCTGCTCGCCGAGGCGCGCGCCGCCTTGGGCCGCGACGAGCCGGCGCAGGCGCTCGCCTTGGTGGAGGAGTGCCGCGGCCGGCCTTGCTGGGGCCTGGTGGGCGAGGTCTACGCCGAGGCCCGCGACGAGTGGGTCGAAGTCGAGCGAGACCACGCGGCCGCCCGCTTCGTCCTCGCGGGCAACGAGCCGGACCCGGAGGCGCGCCGCGCCCTGTTGCGCGACGTGCGGGATGCGCTCCACGCAGTCGCGGCCCGCTTTCCGGACGCCGCGCAGGCGGCAGACGTGGCGCGCCACATCGCCACCGTCGAGAAGGCCTTGGCGAGCGGCATGGTCGCGGAGGACGACGCCGCGCGGGACACGCCACCTTGACAGCGGCCGCTGGCGCGCATAAGGCGTGCGGGCTTGTGGCTGGGTAGCTCAGTTGGTCAGAGCGAAGGATTCATAATCCTTAGGTCGCCGGTTCAAGCCCGGCCCCAGCTACCACTTCCCCCGCGCTTCGGCGCGGGGTTTTCTTTTGGCCTCGCCGCTGTTTTCCGCCGGGGCGTCCGGTCCCGGGTTGGCCCCGGGGTCCGCGTGTGGCACGCTGCGGAGGGGAGGGCCGGCCGATGCAGCGGCGCACGTTCATGGGGGCCTTGGCGGCGGGCGTCGCGCTGGGGGCCTGCGAGGGCCCGCAACCGCGGCCGCGCGCCCGTGTGGCCGGGGCCGACAGCGGGGGCGCGCGCACGGTCTGGCGCCTCGCGTCCAGCTTCCCGCGCAGCCTCGACACCATCTACGGCGCCGCTGAGGTCCTGGCAGACCGCGTCGCCGCCATGACGGACGGCCGCTTCGAGATCCGCGTGTATCCAGCCGGCGAAGTCGTCCCGCCCTTCCAGGTCCTCGACGCGGTCCAGCAGGGCACGGTGCCCATCGGGCAGACCGCCGGCTACTACTACCTGGGCAAGCACCCGGCGCTCGCCTTCGACACCTGCGTCCCCTTCGGCTTCACGGCGCGCCAACAGGCGGCGTGGCTCGACGAGGGCGGTGGCCGGGCGCTCATCGACGCCGTGCTCGCTGATTTCGGCGCGTTGAGCCTGCCGTCCGGCAACACCGGCGCGCAGATGGGGGGCTGGTTTCGCCGCGAGATCCGCAGCCTCGCAGACCTCGGCGGCCTCAACATGCGCATCCCGGGTCTCGGCGGTCGCGTGATGGCGGCGCTTGGCGCCCAGGTCCAGTCCATCCCTGGGGCCGACATCTTCCCCGCGCTGGAGCGGGGCGTGATCGATGCGACGGAGTGGGTCGGGCCCTACGACGACGAGAAGCTCGGTTTTGCCGCGATCGCGCCCGTCTACCACACCCCCGGCTGGTGGGAGCCGGGGCCGTCCCTGTCTTTCTATGTCAGCCGCGCCGCGTTCGAGGCGCTCCCCGTCGCGTGGCAGCACATCCTGCGTGCGGCGTCCCGCGAGGCGGCCCACGCGATGTTGACCCGCTACGACGCCCGCAACCCGGACGCCCTCGCGCGCCTCGTCGCGGCGGGCACGCGGGTCGTCCCGTTCCCCGACGACCTCCTCACCGCGGCGGCGGCGGCCTCGCGCCAACTCCTCGCGGACGAGGCGGCCAAGGACGCGGCGACCGCCCGGGTGGTCGCGCACTGGCAGGACTTCAAGTCGCGCTCCGACCGATGGTTCGCCACGGCCGAGCTGCCCTACACCCGCGCGGTGTGGTCTGCCCTCGCGCCCTCCGCCGCTCAGCCCTGAAGCAACAGCCCCGGGAAGAAGATCACGAGCAGCAGCGCGAGGAGCTGGAGCGCGACGAAGGGGACGATGCCCCGATACAAGTCCCCGGTGGTCACCTCGGGGGGCGCGACGCCGCGGAGATAGAAGAGCGAGAAGCCGAAAGGCGGCGTCAAGAAGCTGGTTTGGAGGTTCATCGCGATGACGATGGCGAACCAGGTGAGGTCCACGCCGAGCAGGCGGGCGGCGGGGACCAGCAGCGGCAGCAAAATGAAGGCGATCTCGAAGAAGTCGATGAAACAACCCAGGATGAAGACCGCGAGGTTCGTCACCACGAGCAGGCCGACGGCGCCGCCGGGCAGGTTCGTCAGGAGGTCCTCCACCCACAGATCCCCATACAGCCCGCGAAAAACAAGGGTGAAGGCTGTGGACCCGACGAGGAGCATCACCACCATCGCCGTCAGGCGGGCCGTCTCGTCCAGGGCTGCGAAGAGCCGCTTGCCGTCCAGACGGCCCCGGGCCGCCGCGAGGCCCAAGGCGCCAACCGCGCCCGCGGCGCCGCCCTCCGTTGGGGTCACCCAGCCGAACAGGATGCTGCCCAGCACGATGAACACGAGGGCGAGCGGGGGCACGAGCGCGCGCAGCACCGCGCCGGCCAAGGCGGCGCCTTGCTCGGTGCGCGCCTCCGGCGGCAGCGCGGGCACCCATTCGGGCCGCATCCACGTCAGGACCGCGATGTACACCGCGTAAAGCCCTGCGAGCAGGAGCCCTGGCACCAAGGCCGCGCGGAACAGCGACCCCACGGAGACCCCGACCTGGTCCGCCAGGACAACGAGGACCACCGAGGGCGGGATGATCTGGCCGAGCGTGCCCGAAGCCGCGATGACGCCCGTTGCGAGACGCTTGTCGTAGCCGTAGCGGAGCATCGCGGGCAGGGAGATCAACCCCATCGCCACCACCGACGCGCCGACGACCCCGGTGGCTGCGGCGAGCAGCGTGCCGACGAACACCACCGCAAACGCGAGGCCGCCGCGCCGCGGGCCAAAGAGGGCGCCGATGGTGCGGAGGAGGTCTTGGGCGAGACCGGACTTCTCCAGCATCGTCCCCATGAACACGAAGGAGGGCACCGACAGCAGGACCGCGTTGGAGAGGATGCCGAAGGTGCGCTCTGGCAGCGCGAGCATCAAGGTCCAGTCGAAGAACCCGGCCTCAACGCCGATGAACGCAAACAGCAGCGAGACGCCCGCCAGCGTGAACGCGACGGGGTACCCCGCGAACAACAGCGCGAGCGCGCACACGAACATGAGCGGGCCGAGCCACTCCATCATCGCGCTCCCGCCCGTGGGGCGGCGAGCCCGGCCGCCCGGAGCACCTCCACGATGGCCTGGGCCAACAAGAGGCCGGCGGCGCCCAGAAGCGCCACCTTCACCGGCCACCGCGGAAGCCCGCCCGGGTCAGGCGAGCCTTCCCAGACCCGCCACGCGGCGCGGGCCGCCGGGCTGCCCACCCAGATGAGGAACCACGCGAAGGGGACGGTGCAGACGATCCCCCCGATGACGTCGACCCAGCGGCGCGTGCGGGCGCCCCAGCGCCCGGAGAGCACGTCCACGCGCACGTGGGCGTCCCGCTGGAGCGTGTACGCGGCGCCGGTATAAAAGCACAGCGCGAACAGCATCCACTGGATGTCCAGGCCCGCGTTTCCAGCGAGCGTGGTGTGAGACCACCGCCCGATGTGCCGCAGGGCCGCGTTGGCGGCGCCCGTGATCACGATGCCGAGCACCGCCCAGGCCGCGACCCGTCCGAGGGCGGCGTTGAGGCGGTCCACCAGCCCACAGGCGGCTTCGAGCGCGCGGTGCATGGGCCGAGGGTACACCCAGCGGGCCATGCGCACCACCGGCGCCGCGCGCGTGGCGCCCGCCTGCGCCGTCGAGCCGCGGTCCCGGGGGCGAGCCGAACCGGCATCCCTGCGTCCGGCGTCGGTGTTCTGCGCGAGGCCCCCGAGATTCGACGCGTTTTCTCCCCTGTCCGGGATTATGATGGGCCGGTGAGCGCCCGCGCTGCCCGAATCCGCCTCCTCGTGTTGCTCGGTTTGGTCGCCGCGTCGGCGGGGCCAGATGGTGCGGGGGTCGTCCTCACGGACACGCGGGACCCCGAAGGCCCGCCCGTGGTGGTCATCGGCGCCGACGCCCTCGCGCCGCTCGGCCTCGCCGACGACGGCGCCCAGGTCGTGCCCGTGGGCTTCGCGTTCGAGTGGTACGGGGCGGCCTACGACGAGGTGCGGGTCGGCAACGACGGCACGCTCTCCTTCGGCACCGCCACCCCCGGCGCCCCGTCCTGCCCGCCCGACGCCTGGGTCGGCCTCGCGGCTGGCTGGATGGACTGGGACGCCGGCGCGGTCTCGGTCGCCACCCTGGGCCGGTACCCGCACCGCCTCTTCGTCGCCCGCTGGGAAGGCGGCGCCGAGGGCGCGCCCGGCGCGGGGGCCGTCGAAGCCTGGCTCGTCGAGCGCCGCAACGAAGCGGTGCTGGTGGCGGCCGATCTCGACTTCGGCGATCCCGCAGTGGACGACGGCGCAGCCGCCGTCTTTGGCGTCTTCGGCGGCTCCCCCTCCGATGGGCTGGCGTGGTCTTGCGGCGCGCCGCTGCCGGCGCCCGTCGCGGCGTGGGCGGGGGCCGCCGAGGGCCGCCCCGGGACGCCGCTCCGCGAAGACGCCAGCCTCGGCACCCCGTGGGTGGGAGACCGCGTCAACCTCTACCTGGGCGAGGCGCTCGCTTCCGGCGAGCACGACGGCGACGGCGTGGTGGACCTCCTCATCGGCGCGCCCATCGCCTCGGAGGTTTCGCTGGTCGTCGGCGGGGCGACGCCGGGCTCCATCGCCGGCGCGACGGCGACGCTCACGGGCCCGTCGAGCAGCTCCTTCGGCGCTGCCCTCGCGTCGGTGGACCTCGACGCCGACGGCCTGGACGAGATCGTCGTCGGCGCGCCGGGGGCCGACCTCGCGGCGACCGACGCCGGCGCCGTCTACGTGTTCGCGGGGGGCAGCCGCACGGGATCGGACGCGGCGGCCTCCTCGGCCAGCCTCATCCTGCTCGGCCCTGGCGCTGCCTTCTCGGGCAGCCGGTCCCAGAGCAGCGTGGGCGCTGGCGCCGCGCTCGCGGGGGGTGATGTCGACGGCGACGGCTATGCCGACCTCATCGTCGGCATCCCGGGCGACGACTCCGTCGCGGCCAACGCCGGGGCGGTCGCGGTGGTCCGCGGGGGCGCCGCGGTGCTCGCCGGTGGCACGCGGTCCCTGCTCGACGCCGACGCCGTGGTCTTGGGCGCGGCGGCCGGGGATCGCCTCGGCGTCGCGGTGGCCGCGGGAGACGTCGACGCGGACGGTGTGGACTCGCTGCTGGTCGGAGCGCCCTTCGCGGACGTCACGGGGACGAGCGGCCTCGCGGTGGACGGCGGCAGCGCATGGCTGGTCGATCCGTCGTGGGGGGCCGCCGCCGGCGTCGCGTCCATCGCGGCAGGGTCGATCGTCGGCCGGCGCACGGGGGACCGCCTGGGGTCCTCGGTGTCCGTGGCCGATCTCGACTCCGACGGTCTCGCAGACCTCATCGTCGGTGCGCCCACCGACGACACCGCCGTGTCCGACGCCGGGGCCGTCTACGTGCGCTACGCGTCGTCCGGGCTGTCGGGCGCCCACAGCGCGGCGGCGGCGGACTGGGAGCTGCTGGGCACCCGCGCCGCGGCCAACTTCGGCGCGCGCCTGTGGGTCGGGGCGGTCACTGGCGACGGCGGCCCGGATCTCGTGGTGGGCGCGCCCAACGACGTCGGGGTGTCGAGCGGCGCCGGCTCCGTGGCGGTGTTCCAGGCGGGCGGGACTGGGCGAACCACGGCATCCGACGCCGACCTCCGGCTGCTGGGCACGGCGACCGGCGGGGCGCTCGGGACGGCCATCGCGGGCGGGTCGGTCGGCGGCGACCTCGGTGGGCCGGTGCTGTGGGTCGCCGCGCCCTACGCCGACTACGACTCCCGGACGGCCACCGGAGAGGTGTTCGTCTGGGAGATCCGCCCCGACTTCCTGGACGACGACGGGGACGGCTTCGTCGCGTCGGATGTGGACGGCCCGGACTGCGATGACGCCGACCCGGGCGCCTACCCGGGCCAGATCGAGCAGCCCGGCAACGCCATCGACGACGACTGCGACGGATGGATCGACGGCGTGGCGATTCGGCGCTCGGTCGCCGAGGAGTGGGACTACGACGTCGAGGTCGAGCTTGGGCTGCGCGGGGGGGAGTCCTTCGACTGGGAGGCGGCGGGGCTCGGGGTCGACGCCGGCGCCTTTTACGCGACCGATGGGCTTGAGCTGGAGGCCGCGGGGACGGTGCTGACGGCCCGCGGCGTGGGCGGGGCCAGCGCCATTGGCTCCCGCCTCGCCGCCGTGCCGGCCGCCGCTGGCGCGACGGAGCTCCGCGTTCGGTTCCAGGGCGGAGCCGACGCGGTCTCCCTCGCGGTGCTCGACGCAGATACCGACTTCGAGTTCGACGTGTCCGCCGGGGGGACGGCGCTGCTCGCCGACGCGCGCGCGCCCGTCGCGGCTCCCGACCGCGCGTACGGCCGCTTCATCGGGTTCACCTTTGCTGAGCCGGTGGATGAGCTGGTCCTGCGCGCCGCGTCGCCCGAGAGCTTCGGGTTGGACGCGCTCACCGTCGTCTGGTCCAACCTCACGGACCGCGATCTCGACGGCTTCACCGAGCTGTCCGGAGATTGCGACGACGCAGACCCGGCGCGCCATCCAGGGGCTCCGGAAGACCTCTCCAACGGCATCGACGACGACTGTGACGGCGTGATCGACGCCGGGAGCGTCACCTACGTGGTGGACGAGCCGGCGTTCCTCGCCGCGGCCGCGATGGTGGTCGAGCGGGTGGACTTCGAGGGTCTGCCGCCGGGGCTGGACGTCGAGGCCACCTACACCGACCTCGGCGTCGAGTTTGACACAGGGCTTTGGGTGGATCTCGACGTGGACGGTGCCGGCCCCCGCGGCGCGCGTGCCGCCGCCGGCACGGGAGGCGGGGCCTGGACCGTTCGCTTCGACGAGGTGCAGCCGTCCGTCGGGTTCTGGGCCCTCGATGTCGCGGGAGACCTCGAGGTGCGAGGGTGGGTGGACGGTGTCCTGGTGTACGACGTGGCCCTCCCCGCTGCGGGGGACGACGTAGACGGCGGCACTTTCCTCGGCTTGCTCTTCGATTTCGGAGTGGACACACTGGAGGTGCGGTCGGCGGCGGGCGGAGACATCGTCGGGCTCGATGACCTCGCCTTTCATGCGCTCGGTCTCACCGACGACGACGGGGACGGCCTCACCGAGCTGGAAGGGGACTGCGACGACGCCGACGACTCCGTGTCTCCGGGCGCCGAGGAGGTCTGGTATGACGGCGTCGACGCCGACTGCGGCGGGGGGTCTGACTTCGACTCCGATGGCGATGGCGACGACGCGGCGGCCTTTGGCGGCGATGACTGCGACGACGCCTCGGACGCGGTGGCGCCCGACGCGGTGGAGGTCTGGTACGACGGCATCGACGGCGACTGCGACGGCGGCGACGACTTCGACGTGGACGGGGACGGCTTCCGGGCCCGAGAGTGGGGCGGCTCGGACTGCGACGACGCAGCCGACACGACGTTCCCGGGCGCGTTCGAGACCTGGTACGACGGGGTCGACGATGACTGCGACCCGACGAACGACGACGACGCGGACGGCGACGGCTTCGGCGCCGGGTCGAGCGGGGCCGGCCTGTTCGGCAGCGGGGACTGCGACGACAGCCGCGACGACGTCTCCCCGGACGGCGAGGAGGCCTGGTACGACGGCATCGACAGCGACTGCGACGGGGCCTCCGATGACGATTCGGACGGGGACGGTTTTGACGCCGAGAGCCGCGGAGGCGCCGACTGCGACGACGGGCGGCCGACGGTCTACCCGGGTGCTCCCGGGGACGTCTGGTACGATGGGGTCGACACGGATTGTGATGGTCGAAGTGACTTCGACGCCGACTTGGATGGCTTCCGCTCCGCGCGCCACGGCGGCGATGATTGCGACGACAGCTCCGCTTCCATCTCCCCCAGCGCAGCCGAGGTTCCGCGCGACGGCATCGACCAGGACTGCGACGGCGCACCCGAGTTTGACGACGACGGCGACGGCATCGATGGCGTGGAGGATGGCGGTACGGACTGCGACGACGACGCCGTCGCGGTCTTCCCTGGCGCCGTGGAGGTTTGGTACGACGGCGTAGACCAGGACTGCGACGGCGAGAGCGATCTCGACGCCGATGCGGACGGCGTGGATGCGCGCGCGTTTGGGGGCAGCGACTGCGACGACGCCGATCCGGCCATTCGGCCAGGGATGCGCGACTTCCCGTACGATGGTGTGGACGCCAATTGCGATGGTGCGCCCGAGTTCGACCTGGACCGCGATGGTTTCGACGCGGCCTTCATGGGCGGCACGGACTGCAATGACCGGGACCCCACGGTGTTCCCCGGGGCCGCCGAGGTCTGGTACGACGGAGTGGACGACGACTGCGATGGCGTCGACGACGATCAGGACGGCGATGGGGCCGCGTGGGAGGGGGTCGGCGGGGACGACTGCGATGACCTCGACCCCACGCGGGGCCCGGGAGTGGTCGAGGTGGAAGGCGACGGCGTCGACCAGGACTGCGACGGCTGGGACTTCATCGACCTGGACGGCGACGGCGTGCGGTCAGACCAGGACTGCGACGAAGGGGACCGCACGGTGTACCCGGGCGCGCCGGAGGTGTGCGACGACGGCATCGACAGCGACTGCTCCGGCGGCGGGGACCACGACTGCGACGCAGATGGCGTGTTGTCTCCGGCGGGCGGCGGTCTCGACTGCGACGACGGCTCCGCCGCCGTGTATCCGGGGGCGGCGGAGCGTTGGTACGACGGCGTCGACGGCGATTGTTCGGGAGGTTCCGACTACGACGCGGACGGGGACGGCGCGGTCGCGTCGGCTTGGTCCGGGGTCGACTGCGACGACACGGACCCCGCCAAGCGGCCGGGGGTGCTCGACGATTGCGGGCGTGGAGACGAGGACTGCGACGGTGTTCGGGATGAGGATTGCGGGAGCGTGCCCGATACCGGGACCGACACGGGCGCTTCGGACACGGGCGCTTCGGACACGGGCGGTTCGGACGGAGCCGATGGCGCGGACGGAGCCGATGGCGC
>JBEIVK010000151.1:0-8024 GCA_040373935.1 Alphaproteobacteria bacterium | reverse complement strand
GGCGCGGGCCCGGGCGCGCCGCCGTCCGTCGCCGCGGCCCGCCCCGCGCCTCCCGCGCAGGACGCGGTGTCGAGCGCCGAGCACTACACGGACCACGGCGTCAACCCCTTCACGATGACGGTGGACGACCGCCACTCCACGTTCAGCATCGACGTGGACACGGCGTCGTACACGGTCGCCCGCCGCAAGCTCATGGAGGAGGGCGTGCTGCCGCCCGAGGGCGCCGTGCGCGTCGAGGAGTTCGTCAACTTCCTCGACTACCCGAGCTACACCCCGCCGAAGCAGGACCCCTTCGCCGTGCACATGGAGGCGATGCCCGACCCCTTCCGCGGCGGCCACCACATCCTGCGCGTCGGCGTGCAGGGCTTCGAGGTGGACAAGGCCGCGCGCCCGCCGGTGCACCTGACCTTCCTCGTCGACGTGTCGGGCTCCATGAGCAGCGCCGACAAGCTGCCGCTGGCCAAGCAGTCCCTCCACCAGCTCGTCGACCGCTTGCAGGAGCAGGACACGGTCGCGCTCGTCACCTACGCCGGGCACGTGGGCGCGCCGCTCGCGCCGACCTCCGCGGCGAACAAGCGGGCCATCCATGACGCCATCGAGCGCCTGGGCGCCGGTGGCAGCACGGCGATGTCGGCCGGCATCGACCTCGCCTACCAGATGGCGGACCGCGGCTTCGTCGCGGGGCACGAGAACCGGGTCATCGTGCTGTCCGACGGTGACGCCAACGTCGGAAACAGCTCGTGGGACGCCCTGCTCGGCCAGATCAAGGGCTACGCCGACAAGGGCATCACCTTGTCGACCATCGGCTTCGGCATGGGCAACTACAAGGACACGCTCATGGAGCAGCTCGCCAACAAGGGCGATGGGAACAACTTCTACATCGACAGCCCGGCCCAGTCGCAGCGGGTCTTCGTCGAGCAGCTCACCAGCACCCTGCTGACCATCGCGCGGGACGTGAAGATCCAGGTGGAGTTCGACCCGCAGAGCGTCGTGGCCTATCGCCTCATCGGCTACGAGAACCGCGACGTGGCGGACCGCGACTTCCGCAACGACCGGGTGGACGCCGGCGAGGTGGGCAGCGGCCACAGCGTCACGGCCCTCTACGACGTCATCCTGAAGGACGGCTACGCCCCGCGCCTCGCCACCGTGCGGCTGCGCTACGAGGCGCCCGGGGCCGACAAGGCGGCGACGGAGCGCAGCTACCCCTTCGCGGACCGCGCGCTGAAGGAGCGGACGGACCTCGCGTCCCGCGACACCCGCATCGCCTTCGCCTCGGCCACCTTCGCCGAGGTGCTGCGGGGCAGCCCGCAGGCCGCCGAGGTGTCCATGGAGGAGCTGCTGCGCTTCACCGCCCAGGCAGCGCGGCCGGGCCAGAAGGACGACCAGGAGCTGCTCGCCATGATGCAGCGCGCCGCCCAGCTCGGCGCGGGAAACAAGAGCGTCGCCCGCCGCTGAGGCGCCTGCGGCGCCGCGCATCCCCGCCATCGGGCCGCGCCGGTTGGCGGGGATGCGCTCTTGGGGGGTGCGCGGTCGCCCGCCCCAGCGTCGGGTGCGCGGCGAAGCGGATGGGGCGCGGCGAGGTCACCCGTCCTGACCTTGCGTCCGAGGCGGCAAGCGCAGCAGCTGGGCGACCGACGTCAGCAACACGGCGAGCAGCAATCCCAGCGACTCCGGCGTCCAGAAGGCCGTCCCGTCGAGGCCGAGAAAGACCGCGTGAAGCGTGCAGGTCAGCAGCCCGAGCCCAGCGCAGAGGGCCGCGAAGCCCCGGGCCGAGGGCGCCCCCTCGGCGACGCGCACGAGGCCGGCGCCGAGCAGCGCGACGGCGGCGAGGTTGAAGAGCAGGAAGAACGGGAGGCCGCCCGGGACGCCGAAGACATCCCACTCGTGCCAGTACGCCGCGTCGGCCTGGTGGGTGGCGAGCAGCGCGAGGTTGGCGACGTAGAGCCGGACGTCGGTGCGGGCCTTCGGGCGTGTGCTCATGCGCCACTCCGGGTGACGCCGACCGACACCCGTGACGACGAACGCGACGGGCACGCTCGGATGCTCACGCGGGTTCGCTCGCCTTGAGCCACGCCGCGGTCGCGCGGATCTGCTCGTCGAGCGGCGTCGGCTGCATGTCGAGAAGCGCACGCGCCCGGGCGTCGGCCATCACGAACGGCGCCTCGAACGGGTACTGCATCTCGGGCAGCTCGCGCATGAGCGGGCTGAACCAGCCGGCGATGCGCAACATCCACGTCGGCATTCGTCGCGTGCGGAGCGGCACTCCAAGCTCGGCCGCGAGCGCCGTGAGCAACGATCGACCGGACTGCGCCGGCAACACCGGCAGGTGCAGCGTCTGGCCCGCGAGGTCTGGCCGCAGGCCGAGGCGGAGCAGACCCTCTGCGACGTCGGGCGCGTAGCTCCACGAGTGCGGCTGATCGATGTCCCCGATCAGGTCGATGCTTTGGCCCGTGAGGAGCTGCCCGATCGCCCGCGTGTGAAGGAGCGTGGCCTCCTCCACGCCCGGCCCGAAGAAGTCGCTCGCGCGGCCGATCGCCACCGCGACGTCGCCGCGCGCGTGGAGCGCCCGGAGCTCGTCCGCGAGCTGCTTCCGGAGCGCTCCCTTGCGGCTGCATGGGCGCTCGGGCGTGTCCTCGTCGAAGGTGCCCGTCGCGCCGACGGCGTAGACGTTGTCGAGCACCACGAGCCGTGCGCGTGCCGCCTGCGCTGCCGCCGCGATGTGACGGTAGAGCATCGGGAGTTTCGTCGGCCACTCGTGGTAGGGCGCGTTGGTGCACTGGTAGACGACCGCAGCGCCCGCGGCCGCGCGCACGGTCGCGTCGCGATCGAGGATGTCGGCCTGCACTGCCTCGTGCATCGGGTGGCGGCTCGCCTCGGCCGAGCGGCGCACGGTGCGAACCCGAACCCCGCGCGCGAGCAGCCGATCGACGAGCTGGCTGCCGACCTGGCCGGTGCCGAAGACGACGTGCAAATCCGAAGTGGTCATCGGTGGTCTCCTTGGGAGGACACAGCGTTTGCGACGCTCCCCGCGGGCGGGGCGAGCATCGCCGCGCTGACGTGCGTCACGACGCGCCTCCCACGAGGCCCTCGAGCGCCGCGGCCACCGCCTCGGGTGCCTCCAGAGGCGCCAGGTGCCCGCACGACGGAACGACCTCGAGGTGCGCTTGGGGCACGAGCGCCGCGAACGGCCGCATCCGCTCGACCGGATAGAGCCGATCTTCGGCACCCATCAGGATCGTGGTCGGCACCGCGAGGCGTGGAAGCACCTCGCCGAGCCCCGGGAAGCGCGTCAACACCGTCCGCGTGGTGACCGCGGCCGCGGCCTTGTCGAAGCTCGCAAACGCGGCCGCGAACGCGCGGACCCGCTCCGGATGGGCCCGCTGCGACGCGGGAGAGACCATCGAACGCGCGACGCCGTTGCCCCAGAACGCGGTCGCGCCGAACCACCGCGTGCCCCACAGTTCGAACGCATGGCCGCCGAGGCTCGGGCCGAGCGGCGTGTTCATGAGGAGCACGCCCCGCACGCGCGCAGGGGCCCTCACGCCCACCTGCGCGGCGATCTGCCCGCCCCACGAGCAGCCCGCGATGAAGGCCCGCTCGAGCCCGAGCGCGTCGAGGATCTCAAGCAGGACGTCGGCGTAGACGTCGGCCTGCACCTCGCCGCGAGGCGCATCGCTCTGGCCGAAGCCGGGGCCGTCGATGCGGACCGTGCGCCAGCGGTCGCTGAGCAGGGGCACGAGGGGCGCGTACAGCCGGTGATCGCTGAACAGCGAGGGCCACAGCACGACTGGCGTGCCCGCGCCTTCATCGGCGATGGCGATGGCGCCGACGCGGGTCGGGATGCGTCGGAGTGTGGGGAGCGTCGTCATGGGTTGACCTCAGTTGCTGACGCTGGGCGTCGCGCGGAGGAACGCGCTCCCGGTCGCTCGCGCGAGCAGGAAGCGGGCGGTCGAGGCCGCGGTGATCGAGAGCCCGATCCCGCGGCCGTCGTGGCTCACGCGGATGGGCCTCTCGGGGCCCTCGACGATGTTCGGCAGGCGCACGGAGACCCACTCGACGGAGCTTGTGCGGAGCGCGGCCTCCATGCGGTCCTTGTCTTCGAGGATGGGCGAGAGCCAGCGGAGGAACAGCGGGATGACGATCCGGTTCGCGAACCAGGTCCCGCTGCCGCCCGCGCCGACGTTCGACATGCAGACGATGCGCGGGACGCCATGCTTCGCCATCGCGGCGAGCGCCGTTTTTACGGAGTCCGAGATGAGCGTGGTGGGTCGGCCGTCGCCCTTCCCGCCGATCCCGAGGCAGTGGAGGACGACATCGGCACCCGCCACGCAGCGCGCGACGTCGTCCGCTACGGTGGGATGGCCGGCGAGCACGGTAAGACGCGGGTGTTGCAGCGACACACGGCCAGGATCGCGCACCAGCGCGACGACCTCGTGGCCTTGTTCGAGCGCCTGCGCGACGACGAGCCCTCCCGTGAGGCCGGTGGCGCCAAAGACGGCGAGCTTCATGGGGGTTCTGCGTCCTCTTGGATGTTCACACCGTCCACTTTGACAGGCGAAGTTCACGATGTCAACATGGCGGCATGACGCAGCCCCGCGACGGCTACCACCACGGTGACCTCCGCAACGCGCTCGTGGCCGCCGCTGTCCGCTTGGTCGAGACGAGCGGAGCAGCCACCTTCAGTCTGCGCGAGGCCGCGCGGGACCTCGGGGTCTCGGCGAACGCGGCCTACCGCCACTTCGACGACAAGTCCGCGCTGATGACGGCGGTCGCGGCCTTCGGCTTCCGTCAGCTGGGGACGGAGATGGTCGGTGGGATGACGACCGCCACGGAAGCCGGGGCGCACGGATCCGCTGCCATCGCGCGCTTCAAGGCCGTGGGGCGGGCGTATGTCGAGTTCGCGATCGCGCACCCCGAGCTCTTCCGCGTGATGTTCGGGGCGTCCGGTGCGGAATGCCGGAGCGCCGAGCCCGGAGACGATGCGTCGGAAGACCCTTGGTCGCTGCTCGGCCAGTCGCTCGACGCCCTCGTCGCGGACGGGCTCCTCGCACCGGAGCAGCGGCCCGGGGCCGAACTGAAGGCCTGGGCCGTCGTGCACGGGTTCGCGTCGCTCGCGCTCGACGGGCTGGCCGCGCTGCCCACGGTGGACGCGCGGGCCGTCGCGCTGGAAGCTCTGCTCGATTTCACGGTGGTCGGGCTGTGCGGCGGGGACGCGCGTGCGGCGGCCATGCCGTAGGCGACGATGGCGTGGCCGGAGAGGGCGCGCGGCGAGGTACGCCATCGCTTCGGCGACGGCGGTGGCGTGCGGGCCGGCCCGACCGGTTGGCGCGGGCGCTTAGGCAAGACCCACGAGGCGGCGGCTCACCTCGTCGAGGCGCTCCGCGGCCGCGTCGTCGTGGGCGTGGGGATTGGGCGAGCGAAGCGGCCAGCCGCCGCGCGTCGCGGACTTTTCCCGGTAGAACCCCGTCTGGCTGAAGTACGCGCCGCTGTGGGACGCGACCTCCGGTGCGAGCAGCGCGTGGAGCGTGGTCTGTGCGCCCTCCCACGGCTCGATCATGCCGCCGAGCCGGAGGATGGGACGCAGGAAGACGTCCTGCACCCAGACGGGCATGGAGTGCCGGATGAGCTGGGTGCGGACCCACCCGGGATGCACGGACGCGGTGGTCACACCCGACCCGGCGAGCCGCCGCGCGAGCGCCTTGGCGTGCAGCAGATTGGCGAGCTTCGACTGGGCGTAGGCCTCCCACCCGTCGTAGGGCCGGCGCTCGAAGTGCAGGTCGTCGAAGTCGACGCGGCCTTCGCGCCCCTGGGCCTTGTCATGGAAGCAGCTCGACACGTTCACCACGCGCGACGGCGCGCCGCGCTGCAGCGCGGGGAGGAGCAGCTCGGTGAGAAGATAGTGCCCGAGGTGGTTGGTTCCGAGCTGGGTCTCGAACCCATCGGCCGTCTTGCCCTTCGGGGTGTTCATGACGCCGGCGTTGTTGACGAGCCCGTGCACGGCAGGGTGCCGGGAGAGGAGGTGCTCTGCGAACTGCCGCACCGAGGCAAGGCTGGCGAGATCGAGCGCGAGCACCTCGATGGAACCGCGCGGCGCGCGCCCCATGATGTCCGCCCGCGCCCGCTCGCCCTCGGCGGGACGGCGTGCCGCGAGCACCACGTGCGCTCCTTGCCGCGCGAGCTGCTCGACGGTGACGAGACCGATCCCCGAGTTGCCCCCTGTGACGACGTAGAGGTTGCCCGAGAGGTCCCGGGCGAGGAGGTCGGGCGCGCAGACGAGCGGCTTGGGCATCTTGGAGATCCTGGGTTTGCGTGCGTTCATCCAGCGGAGCAGGGCACGCCGCCGCGGAGAGCGTCGCCGCAGTAAGTGACCGCTGGTCACCTGTCAAGCGACCGGTGGTTGCGAACGGGCGCGGGCGTTAGCCCGATCCATGTCCTCGACCTTTCGACGCGCACGTCAGCCAGAGCAGAAGGAGCAGCGGCGCGCGCATCTCCTGGCGACCGCGCGAGAGCTCCTGACCCGTGGGGTCAGCCTCCGCGCGCTGAGCCTCAACGAGCTCGCGCGCCGGGCGGACATGGCCAAGGCGAACGTCTACCGCTATTTCGAAACGCGCGAGGCGCTGCTGTTGGCGCTTCTCTGGGAGGAGTGGCAGCGCTGGTTCGAGGGGCTCCGCGGCGCGTGGCCCGTCGACGCCGCGGGCGCCGCGTCGCTGGAGGATGTGGTGTCCCGCGTCGCGGGCGCCCTCGCCCGAGAGTCCCTCCTCTGTGAGCTCACCGCGGCGCTTCCCACGGTGCTCGAGCAGAACCTCGGAGAGGCCGCCATCCGCGACTTCAAGCACGCGACGCTCGACTTCTTCGCGGCGATCGCGCGGTTCCTCGCGGAGCGCGCGCCCGTGCTCTCCGAAGCCGCGTACCGGGAGCTCCTCCATGACGCTGCGCACCTGATCATGGGGCTGTGCCCGGCTCTCCACCCCGCTCCCTCCGTCGCGCAGGCGCTGGAGGAGCCCGCCTTGGGCTTCTTCCGCCGTGACTTCGGGGTTGAGTTCGAGCGGATGCTGAGGGCGCTCGCTGCCGATCACGCCGCGAGAGGCGCTGCGCGGGCGTCGTAGCGCGGCCGGGTTCTTGTCCTTCGGGGCGGTCCCGGCCCGTGGGCTGCGGAGGGTGGTGTCTCCGTTCACCCGGACGGGTCGGACGCGGCGGGCGTGGGTTCCTCCGAGACGCCGAGGTGCGCCAGACGCGCCCGCCATGCGGGAGGAACCCGCCCGTGCGCCTTGTCGCATCGTCGGAGCGGGGCGCGGGCATGGGGACGCGTGGCGCTCTCTGACGGGGAGTGATGCGGGAATAGTGAAAATATAGATCTAAAAAAATGGAACCGTATCTATGGGGCGGATGGCGCTGCCGGCGCATCGACCTCCACGGAGCCCCCCGAGGCCTCCTGGATCTTCTCCAACGCACGGACGTGCCCCGACACGGACGCGGCCCCCACCCGCGAGGACGCGAGGCGATGCACTTTCTCGTTCCATTCTCTCCCCCGCTTAGTCCTCCGGCTGTTCGGAGCGCATTCCGGCGCGGGGCCCGATGAACGACCGCGTGACCTCAGGCGACGGGCCCCGGCGCCGCTCCCGGAGGCCACGAAAAATCTTTCGTGCTGCATCGGCCGCCCGCTTTCGGCAGGTCGAGGCAGCGACGGCCGCCGCCGGTGCCGCGTCGGCTGTCCGGAGCCGACGGCCCGCGCCGTGCCCCCAGACGGCGCGCGTCTCGCGCAGCCGCTTCGCCGCGCGGCCGGGGCTGTCTTCGCCCTTCACGCCGCGCGGCTTGTTCACCGGACCACCACGGAGCCCCTCGATGCCGCCTCTCTCCCCCCACCAACCTTCGCGGCCGTGCTGCGGCCGCCCCGTTGCTTCACGCCCGTTGTCCCGACGGAGGTGGCCTCCCGCCTCCCTCTCTCCCCCCCGTGAAGGATGCTCCATGTCCCGCCCGTTGCCTCCCCTCGAAGTCGCTGCCTCGGCCTTTTTCCGCAACCCGGC
>JBEIVK010000132.1:0-8579 GCA_040373935.1 Alphaproteobacteria bacterium | reverse complement strand
CGAGCCTCAAGCAGGACGCCGGCAAGGCGCCCACCAGCGCCCAGGCCAAGGCCATCGGCGCCCAGGAGGACTTCGTCGCCGAGCTGACCGCGCTCCGCGACGAGCTCGCCATGGTCGCCCCCCTGTGGAACCCCGTCCACGACGACGGCGTGGTGCTCCACGCCGCCCTCCTCTGGCGCGTCTTCCGCGACGCCGGCTGGCAGAAGGAGTGCCGCGAGAAGTGGGAGGGCCTCGTCGCCGGCAAGTACGACTGGGCCCACATCGCCATGCACCTCTGGCCCGAGCGGGTGGTGCCCAAGTGCGGCCTCCCCGAAAGCACGCGCGACCCCAAGCGCTCGCCCCCCGATCGCAGCCTCGCCATCGCCCACGGCCTCGAGGATCGCTTCTGGGTCGAGATCGCCGGCAAGTGGCGCCTCCGCGACGGCACCGCCGCGACGGTGGACGAGGAGAACGCGTCCCGCACCTCCGCCGCGGTCAAGAAGGCGCTCCGCGCCATGCAGGAAGCGCCCGCGCCCGTTCGCGGGCGGCGGGGCAAGGGGCGAGGATAGTCATGGGCATGCCACGCCGAGGTTCTCGATGAGACTTCACTCCTTGGTTGCCGAGAACTTCCGCGCCTTCCCCAGGCTATCGCTTGATCTGCATCCGCAGTTCACGCTCATCATCGGCGTCAACGGCGCCGGCAAGTCGTCGGTGCTCGACGCCCTCGCCGTCGCGCTCGGCGCCTGGCTGCTCGGCTTTCCCGAGGTAGGCAAGCGCCACATCGAGCGCGACGAGATGCGCAGGGTGCTCAGGTCCGTCGCCGGAGAAGGGGGCCTCGAGTTGGCGGGGCCCACGACGGTCTCCGCGGTCGGCACCTTGGACGGGACGCACCGCCTCACCTGGAGCCGCTCGCTTCGAACCCCGACTGGGCACACCAGCTACGGGCACGCCGCGCCACTTCGGTCCGCCTCGGAGCGCGCGCAAGCCGCCGTGTCCGCAGGCCAGCCGATCGACCTCCCCGTGCTGGCGTACTACGGGACGGGGCGCCTGTGGGATCAGAAGCGCGACACGGCGGCGAGCGCGCGCAACGAGGTGCTGGGGAGCCGGTTGCAGGGGTACGCCGCATGCTTGGAGCGGGCCTCCTCGATCAAGCACCTGGAGAGCTGGATGCGTTGGCGGGAAGAGCGGCGCCTCGAGGCGGTCGCGCAGGGCGGCGCGGCCCCCCCTGACCCGCAGCTTGAGGCCGTCCGGGCGGCCGCATGCGCGTGCGTGGAGGGATCGAGCCGCTTCTACTACAGCTTCCGGCACAAGGAGCTCCAGTTTGAGGCGGATGACGGCACGGTCACGCCGTTCTACCTCCTGTCGGACGGCTATCGGAACCTGCTCGCGGTCGCCGCCGACATCGCGTGGCGAGCCGCGCGCCTGAATCCGCATTTCGGAGCGGACGCAGCGCGGCGCGCGAGCGGCGTGGTCCTCATCGACGAGATTGACCTCCACCTGCACCCCGCGTGGCAACGACGGGTGGCCGCGGACCTGTGCCGCGCGTTCCCCAACATCCAGTTCGTCGCAACGACGCACTCTCCGCAGGTGGTGTCCACCGTGGCCTCCGAGTCGCTTCGGCTGCTTACGCGGGAGGGCGGAGTACGGCCGGTCCTGCACGCGGAGGGGCGTGATTCGAACAGCCTGCTCGAAGACCTCTTCGGGGTTCCGGAGCGGCCAACGGGGGCACGGGAAGAAATCGCGGCGCTGTTTGCCCTCATTGACGCGATGGACTGGAACGCGGCCAACGACAAGTTGGCAGTGCTTCTGGAGCGCCTGGGCCCGGACGATCCCGACCTGACCCGCGCCCGCGCGGTAATCGACCTCGAACGGACCCTCGCGGCGCCTGTCCACGCCGCGGAGGAGTGACGTGCTTCGCTTCCACAAGGGAAAGGCTCCGACCTGCCTCGCCACGCTTCAGTCCACGCCCGGCGCTTCCTGGGAGGGGAGCGTCTACGGGAACCAGCGACAGGAGATTCGCGAACATCTCGCCGACGATCAGGGGGAACTCTGCGTTTACTGCCTTCGGCGGGCCCGACCGACCGAAGCTGAGATGCGGATCGACCACTTCGTACCGCGCGCGCGCGGCGGCCCGCACTTCGCGTGGAACAACCTGCTCGGGGCGTGCACGGGACTCGGCTCGGACGCCGAGGGGACGTACGAGACGTGTGACCGAAAGAAGAAGGACCAGCCGCTCACGCTGCTGGATCCACGGGAGCCCAACGTTGGAGATCCCTCGCTACTCCTGCGGTACCACGCCGACGGTCGAATCCACAGCGAAGACCCGCGCGCGGCGGACGACGTGGAAAGGGTTCTGAACCTGAACGCACCCCACCTCACCCGGGCGAGGAAGGCGGTGCTTGACGGGCTACGGCTATGGATGGGCGCCAGGAAACCAGACAAGGCAGGGCTCCGCGCGAAAATCCAGGCATTCCAGCAGCTTCGCGGAAGCTCGGCCCCGGAGTTCTCCGTAGTGCACGTCTACCATCTTCAGCGGTGGCTCCGGGCGATGCCATGAGCGGCACGCGGACGCTCTGCGCCAGGGAGCGTGGTACAGCCCGGGACCGCGGTCATGAGCGCCGATATGGACACGGTATGGACATCGAGCCCTGGAGTGGAACCGTGGTGAGACGCCTACTTCGCCGCAACGGCGGCGCCGATATGGGCGCAGTAATGGGCGCGCCCCGCACGAGTCCATATCTGCCCGGAGGGTGCTGAAGATGCACCCCTTTCACGACCACCTTGCCCGCCAGCTCGCCGAGAAGCTCAAGAAGCGGCGCGTCGTCGTCTGGTACGACGACGCCGAGGACTTCGTCGACTTCATCGAGGAGGTGGCCGCGACCGCTACTGGCGGCGACGACGTCCAGCCGGTGAAGGTCGGCGACTGCGCAGCCACGCTGGTCCGCTTCCAGGACGCGGTGATCCGCATGCGCCAGGCCGTCGAGGCGCGCGTGGCGAAGGACGCCCCCGAGCCGCTCCTCCTCTACCTGCCCGGGGTGGCCGCCGACCCCAAGCGGTCGATGCTGCTGGAGCTGGAGAAGGCGGGCGACACCGTCAACTGGACGCTCCGCGGCCAGGCGCGGAACTGCCTGCTGAAGAAGTTCACCGACGGCGAGGTGGACCGCATCCTGAAGACGCCCGACCTCACCTACGCCGAGATCGTGGCGGCGCTGCGGGGGTCGGGCGACGGCGGCACCTCGCCGCTCCGCATGATCTTCCGCGACCACCCCTCGCACGAGCTGCTCGCCCGCTGGCTCGCCAGCGACGCCGACGACGGCGCGATCGCCTCCCGTGGCGCCGTGGCCGAGCTCTACGCCCTCCTCGGCTCCCGGCTCGGCCTCGCCGTCGACGCCGACACGTCGCTGGAGGACGCCCGCGTCCGCACCGCCCGTCACGTGCTGCTCGCCGAGTTCCGGGACGACATCGACGGCGCCGCCCCGAGCGCGCTGACCACGGTGCCCCTCCCCAACGCGGACGGCGTCCGGGCCTGCCGCGAGGTCGCGGCGCTGCTCCGCACCCGTCACGCCGGCGCCTACACGGCCCTCGCCGACCGTGTGGAGCAGGACTTCCACCTCGCCGAGCTGAGCGTCCGGCCCGAATCGCTGGGGCGCATCGACACCTTCCGCTTCGAGGAGAAGCTCCTGCTCGACCACGCCGTACGCCTCACCGCGGCCGGCGACTTCGACGGGGCGCGGACGATCGCCGAGGGCCGCCGCCGGAGCTTCTGGGTGGACAGCGACGTGCGCCGGCAGGCCCAGTGGCAGGCCACCGCGCTGGCCGCCGACCTCGGCGCCCGAGCGCGGAAGGTGCGCGTCGAGCTCGCCGGCGCGACCTCGGCCGAGAAGATGGTGGGCGAGTACGCGAGCAACTGGCACACCCTCGACCGCGCCCACCGCGAGCTGAAGGCGCGGGTGGCGCTCATGGACGAGGTGGCGGTCTGCGAGCCGGCCATCGCCGTCGTCGAGCGCGCCGTGGAGGACACGCTGGAGCGGATGGCGCGGCAGTTCAGCGACGCGCTCCGCGCCAGCGCGTGGACCGTCCCTGGCGTCCTGCACCAGACCCGGGTCTACCCGGAGGTGGTCCACACCCGCGGCGGTCGCGTCGCGTGGTTCTGGGCGGACGCCATGCGCTACGAGATGGGCGCCGAGCTGGCGGAGCTGCTCCGCGAGGCCCTCGACGTGCGCCTCGTCCCGGCGATCGCGGCGCTCCCGTCGGTCACCCCAGTGGGGATGGCCGCGCTCCTGCCCGGGGCGTCCGGCAGCTTCGGCGTCGGGGCTCACGGCGGCGAGCTCGCCGCGTTCATCGAGGGCATCCCGCTCGCGAAGCTCGACGACCGGCGCCAGTATCTGCGCGGTCGCGTGCCCGGGGTGAAGGACTTCGAGATGGGCAAGCTGCGGAGCATGACGGTCCACGCGCTCCAGCGGGCCATCGAGGACGCCCCGCTCGTCGTCGTGCGCTCCCAGGACATCGACCTCATCGGCGAGACCGACGGCGGCGAGCTAGCCCGCTCCGTCATGGGCACCGTGGTCGGGAACCTCGCCAACGCGATCCGCAAGCTCGCGCAGGCCGGCATCGAGCACTTCGTCGTGACCGCCGACCACGGGCACCAGTTCGCCCTCCGCAAGGGCGCGGACATGACCACCGCGAATCCGGGCGGCCAGAGGGTGGAGCTCCACCGCCGCTTTTGGGTCGGGCGTGGGGGCGCCACCCCGCCGTCGACGGTCCGCGTCCGCGCCGCCGAGCTCGGCTACGACGGCGACCTCGAGTACGTGTTCCCGACCGGGCTCGGCGTGTTCCCCTGTGGCGGCGATCTCTCCTTCCACCACGGAAGCACCAGCCTCCAGGAGCTCGTGATCCCGGTCCTCTCCTTCCGCATGGCCCAGACCACCGCGCCCCGCTCCATCGGCGACGTAGAGCTGTCCGGCGTCCCCGACCGGCTCACCAACCGCATCTTCAGCGTGCGTGTGACCGCCCGCGGGCTCTACCCTCGCGCCGTGCGGGTCGTCGTCATGCACGGCAGCGAGTTCGTCGGGGAGGCCGGTCTCGCGGTCGACCAGGAGTTCGACGCCGCGCGGAAGGTGCTCAAGCTCCCCGGCGGAGCGATCGGCCAGGTGGCGGTGATGCTCACCAAGGCCGACGTCTCGCCCGTTCGCGTGGCCGTGCTCGACGCCGACACCGGCGCCACGCTCGCGCAGTCCCACGACATCCCCGTCCAGCTCGGAATGTGAAATGAGCCAGCCAGCCTCCCGCGACGCCCTCGACATCAAGGCCAACGACGTCTTCGCCGGGCGCGTCGTGCGCAAGGATCTCGTCGCCAAGGTCAAGGTCGGCGAGAACGTGCCTGTCTTCGTCCTGGAGTACCTCCTCGGCAAGTACTGCGCGTCGTCCGACGAGCTCGCCATCCAGATGGGCGTGCAGGTCGTGAAGGACACCCTCGCCAACAACTACATCCGGCCCGACGAGGCCACCAAGGCGCAGAGCAAGGTCAAGGAGCAGGGCAAGTTCACCTTCATTGACAAGGTGAAGGTGCGGCTGGTCGACTCCGACTACTGGGCCGAGCTCACCAACTTCGGGCACTCCCACGTCCACGTGATGGACCAGCACGTGCGCGACTTCGACCGCCTGCTCACCGGCGGCATCTGGGCCCAGATCGAGGTCCGCTTCGAGTACGACGAGGACAGCAAGGGCAAGTACCCCTTCTGGATCGACCGGCTCACCCCCATCCAGCTCGCGACCTTCAACCTCGACGAGTACCGGCAGCTCCGCGCCCGCTTCACCACCGACGAGTGGATCGACCTCCTCCTCCGCAGCATGGGCTACGAGCCGAGCGCGATGGAGCGGCGGCGCAAGCTGCTGTTCATCTCCCGCCTGCTGCCGCTGTGCGAGCGCAACTACAACCTCGTGGAGCTCGGCCCGCGCGGCACCGGCAAGAGCTACGCCGTCCAGCAGCTCTCGCCCTACGCAGCGCTCCTCACGGGCACCACGACGGTCGCCAACCTCTTCGGCCAGCAGCAGGGCCGCTACAAGGGCCTCGTCTCCATCTGGGACGTCGTCGCCTTCGACGAGGTCGCCGACCTCCAGAAGATGCCGAAGGAGGTCGTCACCATGCTGAAGACCTACTGCGAGTCCGGCCAGTTCCAGCGCGGGCAGGAGGCCGTCGCCGGGTACTCCAGCATCGCCCTCTTCGGCAACACGCCGCCCCAGCCCATCGAGGTCATGGTGGCCACCGGGCACCTGTTCCAGCCCATGCCCGACGTGATCCGCGACGACACGGCGTTCATCGACCGCCTGCACTTCTACCTGCCCGGGTGGGAGATGCCGAACATGCGGAACGAGTACTTCACCGGGCACTACGGCCTCGTGGTGGACTACCTGGCCGAGGCGCTGCGCGAGCTCCGCAAGCTCAACTTCACCGAGGTCATCGACCACCACTTCTCCCTCGGGAGCCACCTCAACGCCCGCGACCGCAAGGCCGTCCGCAAGACCGTCTCCGGGATGATGAAGCTCCTCCACCCGCACGGCGACGTGTCCCGCGAGGACATGGAGGAGATCCTCGTGCTCGCGCTCGAAGGCCGCCGCCGGGTCAAGGAGCAGCTCAAGAAGATGGGCAGCTTCGAGTACCACCAGACCGCGTTCAGCTACTCGGTCAACGAGACCGGCGAGGAGCGGTACGTGGCGGTGCCGGAGCAGGGCGGCCGCGACCTCATCTCGGCCGAGGCCAGCGCTCCCGGCACGGTCCACGCGGCCGGGCTCGGTTCAGACGGCACGGTGGGCCTGTTCCGCATCGAGACCTCGGTGTCGACGGGCTCGGGCAAGGTGAAGTCCGCCGGCGGCATCTCCGGCGCCACCCGCGAGTCCATCGCGCGGGCGTCGAGCTACCTCCAGGCCAACAAGACCGCGCTCGGCATCGCCCGCGAGCTCGACACGGCCGACATCCACGTCGAGGTCATCGACCTCCTCGGCAACCGCGTCGAGGCCGAGATCGGCGTGGCCTTCTTCGTGGCGGCGTACTCCGCCCTGCGGAAGACCGCCCCGCAGCCGGGGCTGCTCGTCCTGGGCGACATGAGCGTGCTCGGGACGGTGAAGGGTGTACGATCCCTCGTCGAGCCGCTGCAGGTCGCCGCAGACAACGGAGCCCGGAAAGTGCTGATCCCGACCGAGAACAAGCGCAGCTTCATGGAGGTCAGCGCCGACGTGCTGGAGCGGGTCGACCCGATCTTCTACGGGGACGTGAAGGCGGCGGCGTTCAAGGCGCTGGGGGTGGGGTAGGAGATGGCAGCCTGCATCTTGCGGGCAGCCACTCCATTGGAGTACCCGTTATCTTACATGCGTGTGTTGTAGGGCGACTCTATGCCGATCGACATCGCCGCCTTCGCTGATGCGAGCGTTCAGGAACTTTTCCGCACAATCCAGCCGCCGCCCAGGCCCGAGGTTCCGCCGCGGTTCACGCCGGACCAGTTTCAAGCTCGCGTGGTGAATAGTGAGGCATCGCTGCTCAGGGTGCTGGCACCGGCGGGTTCCGGGAAGACCGCGTCGCTCGTCAGTCGCGCGGCGAGGCTCGCCCGGACGAGCGCGGCGGCGCGCATTCTGATGCTCACGTTCACGAACGCCGGAGTCAGCGCTTTTGAGCGCCAGTTGGACGAAGAGCTTTCGGGAGCGTCCCACATCAGGTCTCGGATTGTGCCGCGGACACTCAACAGCTACGGAAGTCAACTCCTGGGCCCCCGCGCGCGCAAGCCCCACGACCCGAACTGGTTCGCCCTTGCGAATCTTCTGCCGCCTTTGTGCCGCGCAAAGCTGGACGCGACCATTGAGGATGGAGACCTGCGCCTCGCGAGGCGAGTGTGGAATGCGCTTGACCTCACGAAGCAGCTCGGGTTCTCGCCGACGGACTCGGGGAGCGATGGGGGCGTCCTCACCCTGCTCGGTCCGACGAAGGCATTGCGACTACTGGCGCTCAAACTCCGCGAGAGCGGGCTGCCCCTCCGCACCTGGGATCCGGAGGAGATCCGAACGGTGTGGATCCCGTTCTGGCGGGAGTTGGTAGCCGCGACCGAACACAGCTACTTCACCTTCGAGGATCAGAAGTTCCGGCCTTTCTGGTACCTGCAGCAACGGGACCGCGCGGTTACGGCTGCCGCTGTCGCCGGTGCATTTTCACACGTCTTCATCGACGAGTTTCAGGACGTCAACCTGCTGGAGTTGCTCCTCGTCTGCGAACTGACGAAGCTGTCGAACGC
Source organism: Alphaproteobacteria bacterium (assembly GCA_040373935.1). GTDB lineage: Bacteria > Myxococcota_A > UBA796 > UBA796 > UBA2385 > JBEIVK01. The sequence continues at coordinate 321 of JBEIVK010000132.1, read as the reverse complement.
GACGCTTTGCATGGCTGGCGACGACGACCAGTGTATCTACGAATTTAAGGGGTGCTCTCCACAATTCATTATCCGTCCGGAGTTCTACGTGCCACGTCTCCTCGGTCGGCCTACGGAGAGGATTGAGACAGTAATTCTGGAGCGCAACTACCGATGTCCGCCCAACATCACTGACTATTCGTCCGCGCTCATCGGACACAATCTGGATCGCGTAAAAAAGCGAATTGAGGCGCATCGACATGAGAAGAATCCTGATGCCTTCGTTCGCGTCGTGCAGATGTCGGCCTCGATCGTAGGTATGCACACGACAGTCGCCCTGTG
>JBEIVK010000224.1:0-6182 GCA_040373935.1 Alphaproteobacteria bacterium | reverse complement strand
CGCGGCCCCCGCGGCCCTGGACAAGCGCGCGTCGGTCGAGGCGTGGAACGCGGCCTACCGCGCCTACCAGGACAACGACTTCGACGCCGCCGAAGGCCTGCTCCAGCAGTCGTTGGAGCTGGACGCCGACAACGCGGCCGCGCGCGCGTTGCAGGGCAACGTGGACGTCCTGCTCGGCAAAAAGAAGGCGGACACCCCTGAAGAAGAGGGCGCCGCGCGCCGCGTTCGCGAGATGGCGAAGGCAAAGACGGGGGACCTGGAGGTGCGGCAGGAGGCGCTGTCCAACGCCCTGGAAGACGCCGTGCGGCGGGGCGACGACGGCGCGGCCGCAGACACGGCGGCGGCCCTGCTGTCCGTCACCCGCTCGTTGTCGATCGTCGAGAATGACACCTCAGTCGAGCAAAAGAACCTCCTCAAGTCGCTGGAGGCCCGCCAGCCGGCGCTGGTCCCGGCCGCGCCCGCCACCGTCGGGAGCACGTCGGGCCTGGCGACCGACACCCGCAACGTCGACGCCAACGTCGGCGTCTTCGCCCCGCCGGAGGAGCCCGCGCCCGGTCTCCGGTCGGAGTACCTGTTCGACGACGTCGAGGTCACGGGCCAGATGGTGCTCCCCGAGGGGGTGAAGGGCTCCGCTTCGGCCGCCATCGGCGGGCTCGGCTTGAGCGGGTACGGGCGGGGTGGCGGGGGCGCGGCCGAGGTGCGTGGCCGCGACGACGATCTCGCGGGCGGGGCCACCGTGGAGAACATCGTCCTCGCGGACGGCGAGGTGGCCCTCCTGTTCGGCGGAGACGCGGCCCTCCGCGAAGACGACGAGAGGCACGCGGCCCCGGCTCCGGCGGCGGCGGCCCCCGCCCCGCCGCCTCCGCCGCCGCCCCGCGAGTCCATCGAAAAGGACGTCCTCGACAACATCTCCGCCGGCAGGGCCTCCGAGGCCGTGGTGTCGGAGGTCCACGTCGTGGCGTCCGGTCGGGCCCGCGCGGCGCGCAAAGACGAGGCCGCCAAGGAGTCCCCGGCCCGCGGCCCCGCGCCGCCGCCCGGCTGGGGCCTGCCCATTCCGGTCGGCATCACCGCCACGACCCTCTCCCTCTCGCTCCCCGTCGACACGGTGGACCTGCGCGTCGAGCGGCAGCTCCTGCCGCCCGGCGAGGTCCCCGTGCTCGATCTCACCGTCCGCCCTCGGAGACCCCGATGAACACCCTGCTCTTTCCCTTGTTCGTCGGCTGGCACGTCGCCTCCGCTGCCCTGCCGGACGACCTCCCGGCCGCCCGTGTCGTGCTGCCGTGGTCCGACTTCAAGGGCCTCGTCGAGAAAGGGCTCGCCCCGCAGAACAAGCCGGATCCGGCGCCCTGGGCCTACACGCTGTCCCGCGCCACCTACAGCGGCCGCGTGGACGGCGAGAGCGTGGTGTTCACGCTGCGGCTGCGGGTGGAGGTCATCAACGACAAGACCTGGACGGTGGTGCCGCTGCTGCCGGGGGCCGTCGCGCTGAAGCAGGCCCGCCTCGCCGGAAAGGACGCCCCGATCTGGTTCGACGGCAGCTGGTACCAGCTCGTCACCAACCAGAAGGGGCCGCTGGACCTCGAGCTGGAGTTCGCGGTGTCCACCTTCGAGAACGCGGGCCAGAGCGGCTTCGCGTTCCCGCTGCCCCGCACGGCCGCCACGGAGATCACCGTCGCCGTGCCCGCCAAGGACGCGCTCGACTTCACCGTCGCCGGGGCGCAGCAGGTGGTCGAGGAGGCGCGCGGCGCCGACAAGGTCGTGCGCGCCCTGCTGCCCTCGGGCCGGGACCTCGCGGTCTCCTGGCAAAAATCCGCCGCCGAGGCTGCGGAGGGCAAGCCGGCCGTCGCCCGGGTCTACGCGGAGCACCAGGCGCTCATCGGCATCTCCGAGGGGCTGCTGCACGGCACGTCGCTCGTCCAGTACAGCATCTTGCACGCCGGCGTGCGCACGCTGCGCGTGTCGCTGCCGGCCGACACGACCGTCGTCGACGTGACCGGCAAGGGCATCGACGAGTGGAAGGTCGTCGAGGCGGCGGGCCGCAAGGTCATCGACGTCGGGCTCACCTTCGAGGCCACCGGCGCCTACACCCTCCGCGTCGACTACGAGCGGCCCTTGGCCGAGGGCGGCGGCGAGGTCAGCGTGCCGCAGCTCATCGTGGCCAACGCCGAGCGCGTCAAGGGCTTCATCGGCGTGGACGCGCGCTCCACCTTGGAGATCGCGCCGGGCGCCGTCGTGGACGCCCGGCCGGTGGACGTGCGCGAGCTTCCCGCCGCCATCCTGGGCCAGACCGAGTGGCCGGTGCTGCTCGGCTTCTCCACGCGCAAGGAGGGCTGGTCCATCCCGCTCGTCGTGCGCCCGCACCAGGATGTCGACCTGCTCGTCACCCTCATCGACCAGGTGGCCGCCACCACGGCGCTCACCCCCGATGGTCGCCGGATGACCCGCGTGACCTACGCGCTGCGCAACAACCGCGCGCAGTACCTCCGCCTCGCCCTGCCCGAGAAGGCCGAGCTGTGGAGCACCTTCGTCGCCGGCAAGGCGGTGAAGCCGGCCCGCGCCGAAGACGGCCGCATCCTCGTGCCGCTGGCGCGCAGCCAGACGGCGGGCGGCGATCTCGCCAGCTTCGCCGTGGAGATCGTCTATGTCGAGGACGGGCCGGCGCCGCAGGGCCGGTCGGCGGCCCGCTTCTCGGCGCGGCTGCCCACGGCCGACGCCCCGGCGACGGCGGTGGCGTGGACGGTGCTGGTGCCGCGGGGCGCGAAGGTGCCGAAGCGCAGCGTGGAGGGGACCTTGCGGCGCGTGTCCAGCTACACGCCGATCGACCTCGGCGGCGTGACCTTGGCCGAGGCCACCCGGCGCGTCCAGGCCCAGGCCGAGGCGCAGTTCGCGAGCGACGCCATGGGCGCCGGCGTGGACCCGGTGCGGGTCAGCCTGCCGGTGGACGGCGAGCCGGTGCTCTTCGAGAAGCTTCTCGTGCTCGACGAAGAGCTGCGGGTCGGCTTCGACTGGAAGGCCCCGAAGGCGCCCTGACGGGCGCCCCCGGCGGGGCCACCGCGCGAGGGGGCGGAGGGGCGGGCGCTTGCGCCCGGTCCCCGCGCCGCGGGGACGGAGCGGCCCTGGCCGCGACCCCCGGAAGCACCCGGCGCCGCGCAGCGGCGCGCGCCCGCATCACGGCGGAGAAGGGGAGGAGTCCGTCGTGGGGACGCTGGTCGGGAGGCCGGCGGCGGCGCGCGCGCGGGCGAGCGTGCGGTCTCCGGGGAGGCGGGCCCAGGCGGCGTCGAGGGCGGCGTCGGCGGCGGCATCTTGGCCGGCGCGGCGAAGCGCGAGGCACGCGGCGACGATGACCGAGGGGGCGGCCTCCGGCTGGGCGAGGGCCTCGGCGGCGAGCGCCGTGGCGCCGGGGAGGCCGTGCTCGGCGCGGAGGGTGAGCAGGGCGGCGAGCGGCTCGGGGCGCTGCGGGGCGAGGCTGCGGGCGCGGAGCAGCTCGGCGTCGGCGTCGGCGGCGCGGCCGATGCGCCCGAGGGCCTGGGCGTGGGCGACGGCGGGGCCCCAGGAGCGCGGGTTGAGTGCGGCGGCGCTGGCGGCCTCGGTGAGCTCGGGCGGGTCTGAGACGGCCGTGCGGGCCTGGACCCGGCTGAGCAGCGGGGCGTAGCGGCCCGCGGCGTCGGCGTTGGCCTGGAAGACGACGCGGTGCTCGGTGTTGCCGCGGGTGGCGACCCACGCGACCATCTCTTGCGGGGAGTCGGCGAGCACGAAGCGAAGGTGGAGGCGCTCCGCGGGCAGCCCGCCGAGGGTGTCGGCGCCGCGGGCGAGGACCTCGGGGGCGCGGCTGCCGGAGCGCACGCGGGAGAGGAGGAGATCAGCGGCGTCGGCGGCCGAGAGCGGCTCGGGATGAACGGTGGTGGTGCTGGAGAGCGTGGCCTGGAGCGTGGGCGAGAACCAGCCGCGATCCCCTGTGAACGTCCAGCCCGACTTCCAGGGCGACGGGTGCGCGCTGGTGAAGCCGGCCTCTGCCGTGGTGTCGAGCGGGAGCAGGCGCGTGCCTGCGGCCGCCACACCGCCCATCGTGAGCGCGGTCACGAGGGCCAGGATGGCGGTGGTGCGCCGGTTCGCCGATGGGTCCCGGGCGAGCAGGGGCGGGTCCAGGACGGTGGCGAGCAGGCCGCCGGCGAGCAGGCCGCCAAGGTGAGACCAGTTGTCGACCTGCTCGCTTTGGAGGCCGGAAATGATGGAGAAGCCGAGGTAGGGGGCGAGGGCCCAGCCGAAGTAGCGGCGGGCGCGGACCGGCAGGGCATCCCAGTGCTTCCAGCCGAGCACGACCGAGGCGGCGAGGAGGCCGAAGTCGCCGCCGGAGGCGCCGAGGCTCGGGCGGTCTGGAGCCATCGACATCGAGAGCAGGCCGCCAAACACGACGCTGGCGACGTAGAGCAGCACGAGCTGGGCCCGGCCGAGGGCGCGCTCAAGGTGGTAGCCCGTGTAGGCGAGGAAGCAGAGGTTGAACAGGAGGTGGGTGAAGGAGAGGTGCAGGAAGCCGTAGCTGAGCAGGCGCCAGGCCTCGCCTTGCTCGAGGATGGCGGGCGCCCAGTTGGTGGCGTGGTCTGCCGCCCAGGCCGAGACGGCAGGAGACCAGGACCACGCGTAGATGCGGATTTGCACGCCGACCAGCAGGGCCGTGACGATGGGCAGGCCCGTGGTGCCGAGGGCCTGGCGGAACGCGCGCAGGCGCGGGTCGGTGAGCGATTGGAAGAGCTCGAGGCTGGAGGCCGGGACGAAGCGATCGCCGGTGATGACCTCGAAGCGGACCTCGGTGTCCGGCGCCAGCTCGCCGTCGCGCACGCGCTGCTCGAAGTCCTCGAGCGAGAGGCGCTGGACGTGTTCGGGGCGGCGGACCTCGACGATCACGGGGCGGCCCGCCGCGTGAGCACGCCCAGCCACACGAAGGGCAGCGCGGCGAGCAGGGCCGCGCCGAGGTGGAGGAGCAGGCCGCCGCCGCGCGCGCCGACCCAGACCCGGCGGGCGCCCAGCGCGGCGACGCCGAGCCCGAGCGCGACCAGCGGCCACGGGTAGTCGACCTCCGGCATCGCCGGCTCCGTGCTGCGGCCCGACCAGATCGCCAGGCCCATCGCCAACGGGCCACCGAGCGCCAAGACCACCGCGGCGCCGAGCAGGCCCGCCGCGACGCCGGAAGCGCCGCTCAGCAGGAGCCAGGGCTGGCGGGGGTCGGCCATCGGGTGTGGGGTAGCCCGGCGCGGGCACGCACGCGAGGGGCTGGATAGGGCGCGTCCATGCAGAACGACGGCCTGCCGGTGGTGCGTACGCGCGTGCCCGGTCCCAGCTCCGAGGCCTGGGTGGATCGCCTCGCCCAGCACGAGTGCCCCGCCATCACGGCGCGGCGGGCGCGGCGGGCGGCGGCGCTCGGCCTCGCCGACGACGACCCGGTGGTGTGGTCCCGCGCGTCCGGCGCGCTCGTGGAGGACGTCGACGGTAACACCTTCCTCGACTTCACCGCTGGGTTTGGGGTCGCGGCGGTCGGGCACGCGCACCCGGCGGTGGTGGCCGCGGGGCAGGCGCAGCTCGCGCGTCTGCCGCACGCGATGGGCGATGCCTTCCCGGACCCGACGCGGGTGCGGCTGATGGAGGCGCTGACGGCGCGCACCGGTCTGCCGCGGGTGGTGTTCGGCAGCAGCGGGTCCGACGCCGTGGAGGTCGCGCTGAAAACCGCGCGTCTCGCGACGGGGCGGCGGCGCTTCGTGGCCTTTCGCCGGGGCTACCACGGCCTGAGCCTCGGGGCCTTGGGGCCGCTCGGCTACAAGCGCGGGGACTTCGCGGGGCCCTTTGACGGGCTCGTCGGCGGGCAGTGGGAGCTGCATCCGTTCGGCGGGGCGCTGCCGGACTTGCGCGAAGTGGCGGCGGTGCTGGTGGAGCCGGTGCAGGGGGAGGGCGGCGTGAAGCCTGCGCCCGCGGGCTTCCTCAAGGGGCTGCGCGCGCTGTGTGACGAGCACGGGCTGCTGCTGCTGGTGGACGAGATCCAGAGCGGCATGGGGCGCACCGGCAAGGCGTTCGCCTTCCAGCACGAGGGGATCCTCCCGGACGCCATCTCGTCTGCCAAGGCGCTGGGGAACGGCTTCCCCAATGGCGCCATCCTCGCGCGGGAGAAGGTGGCCGCCGCCCTGGGGCCCCTG
>JBEIVK010000871.1:0-1842 GCA_040373935.1 Alphaproteobacteria bacterium | reverse complement strand
GCGAAGCCGGCGGGGCGCCCACCCGGGCCCGGGGCCGCCGCCTCAGGCCCCGGCGGGCGAGGAGGGCGGGGCCTTGGCGTCTTTTTCGTCTTTTTCGAGGAAGAGCCAGTGGACCAGGAACATGCCGAGGCCGACGACGATGGCGACGTCGGCCACGTTGAAGGAGGGCCAGGGGTTCGGGATGCCGACGCTCGACAGAAAGGCCGATGCACCCGGGTGTTCGGTGTAGAGCTGGGCGAAGTCGGTGACGGACTGCTTCACCGCGCGGTCGATGGCGTTGCCGACGGCGCCGGAGAAGACGACGCCGAGGGCGATGGTTTGGAAGCGGTCGTCGTTGGGGAGCTGCCAGAGCATCTGGAGCAGCATCCCGACCGCGAAGAGGGTGAAGGCCGCGAAGACCCACATCCGGTACTCGAAGTCGGCCAGGAACGAGAAGGCGGCCCCCGTGTTCTCGGCGTGGATGAGCGAGAAGAAGCCGGGGATGACCGGGATCTCTTGGCGGTAGAGCGCGATGTTCTGCTGGACCCAGACCTTCGTCACCTGATCGGCGACGGTGAGGACCGTGGCGATGACGGCGAACAGCGCCCACTTGGCCTTGCTTTGGGGCTGCGTGGGCTCGGGCGCGTCCGCCGGGTCGATGGGCGGGGCGGTGGGCGCGGGCGGGGCCGGGTCGGACACGGAGACCTCTCAGGGCGCACGGTCTAGCGCAAGGGGCGCGCCGGGGCAACGCGGGGCGGGCGGCCGCGATTGCAGGGCTTTGGGCCGCGGCCGCGCCGGCGCCGTTGACGAAGCCCCCTGAGGGACCATACAGAAGGAGTGATGGCCGCCCGCTCCTGCCCCGCGCTGATCCCCGTGGTCCTGCTCGCCTGCACGGCGGGCGGCGGCGCCGCAGACGCGCCGGTGCCCGCGGCCCTGCTCACGGCGGAGGCGGCGGCGGCGCGGGCGGTGGTGGATGCCGTCGATCCGGCGCCCCTGCTGGCGTTCCCCGAGGTGCTGCTCGCGGCGCTGCCCCCCGGCGGCGACTGCCCGCTCGTCCGCGAGGCCGGCGGCATCGTCACCTGGACGGGCGGGTGCACCACGGCGGATGGCCGGTTCACCCTCGAGGGCGAGCTGCAGAGCAGCACCGGCGAGGGGCGCCGCTGGGTGGCGGGCGAGGGCTTCGCGGTGCGGGCGGGCGGCCGGTCGCTCGTCCAGCTCGACGGCGCCATCGAAGAAGAGCAGCAGGGCGAGGTCGTGCTGCTCGACGCCTCGGCCACCTGGTGCGGCGGCGAGGCCCCCTGCGCCGAGGGCCCGCGCACGGTGGATCTCAGCTTCACGCTGCTGCCGGCGGCGGCCGCCCCCGAGCGCTTCGACGGCACGGTCACCGGCGCGGTCGGCATCGTCGACGGCGTGGTCACCGTCGAGGGCGCGTGGCGCGGCGCGGCCTGCGGCCTGGAGGCCGATCACGGGCTCTTCGCCTTCGGCGGCGCGCTGCGGCACACGCTGGTCTGGGCCGGCCGCGCGGCCTGCGACGCCTGCGCCGACTGGACGGTCGAGGGCCTCGCCGCGCCGCCCCTCTGCGCCGACGCGCCCTGAGGCCCGGCGGTGCGCGTCGGCCCGGGGGCGGAGGCCCTGCTCGTCGGCGTCGTCGCCTTCGCGCTGCGGGTCGCGCTCATTGTCGCGGTGCCGTCGCTCTACGCCTTTGACGCGTGGCAGCGCTGGGCCGGGCGCGGGCACCTGCGCGTGCAGGACTGGATGCCGGCCACCCAGGCGCTCATCGCGCTGTCGGACGCGCTCGGCCTCGGCGCGGTCGGCGCGCGGGTGCTCGTCGCGGCGGCGGCGGCGGCGGGCCTCGGGGCCGCG
>JBEIVK010000488.1:0-3561 GCA_040373935.1 Alphaproteobacteria bacterium | reverse complement strand
GGGATCAACGCCTGCTGGCGCATGATCTCGATGAGCCCCACCGCCGACTCCTCGGGCAACGCCTCGCGCAAGCAGGCGAAGCGGGCCGCGAGGTAGGCCGTCGCGATGCCGGTGCCCTTGAAGGCGCCGCGCTGCCCGGCAGTGGACTCGTAGCCGTGCGACAAGAACTTGCCCGTCATGTTGCCCCACTCGGCGCGGCGGAAGCGCTTGGGGTCGAAGTAGTAGAACTTGTCGAGCGGGCAGTCCTTGTGGGTGGCGACCCCCACCGTCTCGGGCAGATCCGCCGGGTAGGCGCGGTCCAGCAAGGGGTGGGCCGCCGCGAGCACCACGGCCCCGGCCTCCACGGCGTGCGCGCAGACATCGCGCAGGAGCAGCGCCTTGCCCATGTTGGGCGTGCCGAGCGAGAGGTTGATGATGCGGGCGCCGTGGCGGTAGGCGGTTTCGATGCCGGCCGCCATCAAGTCGGCGGAGGTGCGCAGCCGCTCGTCCATGATCTTGACGGCGACCAGCCGGACATCCGGCGCGAGCAGCCGCACGGCCGCCGCGATGTCCGTTCCGTGGCCGTTGTCATCGGTGAAGGTGCCGCCGATGCCCGCGTGCCCGGTGGCCGAGAGCTGCAGGGACCAGCCCTCCACGGGCGCGCCGGCGAGGCGGGCGTCTCCGGGGTTGACGCCGCTGTCGATCACCGCGACGGTGACCCCCTTGCCCGTGTACTCGCGCCCCCGAAACCGCATGCACCCGCCCGCGCTGTCCGTCCGAGTGTAAGGGCAAGGGCCCCCGCGGGCAAGGCACGGGGTTAGACTGGGCCCATGCCCGCGCCGCTGCCACCGCTGCCGTCGCCCGTCACCCGCCCGGCGGGGCTGGTCGCCGCGGCGGCAGACCCGCGGGCAGAGCTGCTGCCGGCGGTCGCGCACACGGCCGGGGCGCCGGTGCTCGCAGCCTACGCGGCTCTCGGCGCGGCCGTCGTGGCGCTGGCGGGGTGGTGGCCGCTGGTGGGCCTGCTCGCCACCCCGCTGCTGCTCCTCTCCGCCGCCGCAGACCTCGACGGCCGCACCGGCTGGGTGCGCGGCCTCGCCCGCCGCAGCCCCGCGCGCACCGCCGTTCTGCCCGTGCGGGCCTCCGGCGCGCCCCGCCAGCTGCTCATCGTCCTGCCAGACGATCCGCTCTCCCCGCGGCGCGCCGGCCCGTGGCCCGTCATCCTTGCGGCGCTGTTCGCCGTGGGGCTCGGCGGCGCGCTGGCCCACGCCGCGGGTCTGCCCGTCGGCCAACCGCTCGTCGCCGGGGCGGGCTTGTGCCTCGGCGCCCTCGCGCTGGGCCTTCGCGCCCTGGGCCCCCCACGCGCCGGCCTCCCCGCCGAGGCCCTGCCGGGCTTCATCGGGGCGACGGCGGCCGCGCTGGTCTCCGCCCTGCCGCCGGGCGTGGACGCCGTGCTCGTCGTTCCCGGCGGGGATGGCCTGTTCGCCGACGGCCTGGCCACCCTGCTCCTCAACCACCGCGCCCGGTTCGCCCCGCCGCGGACGGCGGTGCTCGCGTGGTCGCCAGACGCCGGGCCGCTCGGTGTCGTGCCCCGCGAAGGCCGTTTTTGGCGACGCGCCTCCCCGCTGGCCGAGGCCCTCGCCGCGGCCGCCTTCCCGCGGGTGGCTGGCCCGAGCCCCGCCGCCACCGCCCTCGCGCTGGGCTGGCCCGCTGTCGGCCTCCGCGGCGGGCTCGACGCCCCCGACACCCTGCCCGACACCATCGCCCGCGCCGCCGCCGCCCTCGCGGGGCACCTCTGATCCCGCTCCTCGCCTTGCTCCTGCCGCTCACCCGCGCGGCCACCCTCGCCGGCGTGGTGCGCGAGGCCGAGACGGGCGCGCCCCTCGGCGGGGTGAGCGTACAGGCCTGGAACACCGCGCTGGAGGGCGTGGAAGTGCGGGCGGCGCCGGATGGCACCTTCCGCTTCGAGGAGCTGCCGGCCGGCGTCTGGCGCGTGCGGGCCGTGCCGGACTTCGACCGCAACCGCCTCGTGCGCTGGGCGCCCTCCGCGGCCGACTTCTGCGCGGCCGCGACGCACCCACTCGGCGACGACACGGTGCGCGCGGGCCTCGTCATCGACAGCCCCGCCGGCGCGACGGCGAGCGGCCGGGTCCGCGACAGCGCGGGCAGCCCCGTGGCCGGCGCGACGGTCTGGATGGTGGCCGCCGATGACGGCAGCCCGCTGGTGGACCGCCCGGCGCTGACCGACCCGGCCGGCCGCTTTGTCGTGCGGGGGCTCGACGCCCCGCCCGGGGGCGCCGGCGCCTGGCAGCTCTTGTTCATCGCGGACGGCCACCCAGACCAATGGGCAGGCCCGACCTACCGCCAGGAGGACAGCGCCCGCATCGACGTCCCCGCCGAGGCCGCGGTGGACCTGGGGGACCACACCCTCACCGACGGCATCCTCGTCGAAGGAACGGTGCGCGGGCCCGGCGGGCCGGTGGGCGGCGCCACCGTTCACGTCTACAGCGGCGGGCAGGTGCGCACCGTCACCAGCGGGCCGGACGGCGCCTATGCGGCCCTCGGTCTGCCGCCGGGGGATGTTCTCCCGTGGACGAGCCCCGACGGGCTCGCCCTCACCTACTTGCCCAACCACGACCGCCCGACGGAGACGCTCCCCGCCCCGGAGGAGGGGGACGCGCTGGCCGGCGCCGATCTGTTCCCTCCCGAACAAGCCGTGTTCCAGGCCCAGCTTTCGGACGCCACGACGGGCGCACCCCTGCCACGCATCCAGGGCCTGCTCTACAACAGCACGCAGACCGTGGGCCGCGGAAACCTCACGGACGACGACGGCCTGCTCCGCATCGACGGCCTGCACGGCGGAGAGTACACGCTCTTCGTCTACGGCGCGCGGGCCGGCTTCGCCGACGACTGGGTGCGCGGGCCGGACGGCGAGCCGGCGGTGCTCACCCTGGAGGCCGCCACCGAGGCCGCCCCGCTCGCGCTGCCGCTGGCGCCGGCCGCCCGCCTCACCGGTCGCGTCACGGACACGGCCGGGCAGCCGCTTGGCGGCGCCACCGTGCTCGCCCGCCGAAGCGACGGCGTGCCCGCCCGTGCCACCACCGATGGCGCGGGCGCCTACACGCTCACCGGGCTCGGGCCGGGAGAGTGGGCCGTCGAAGCCCGGGTCGATCCCCTCTGCCCGGGAGATGCCACCTACGTCTCCGTCTACGCGGGCCCCACCGTCAACCCCGATTGGCAGAGCGCCCTCGCCGTGGCCGAGGGCAGCGTCACCGCGGGCCTCGACTTCGCGCTCCCGGTGGACCGCGACGCCGATGGCATGGGCGACGCGTGGGAGCGCACGCACGGCCTGGACCCGACGGCCGACGACGCCGCCGAAGACCCGGACGCCGACAGCTACCCCAACCTCACCGAGTACCACCTGGGCACGGACCCGACGGAGCCTCCCGCCGAGGCCCGCGCGTGCGGCTGCGGCAGCGCCGCCTGGGCGCCCCTGCTCCTGCCGCTCGGCCTCTGGGGGCGACTGCGCCGCCGCCCGCGCGCCCCATGAAGCGCGCCGCCCTCGTCGGCGCCGGCCTGCTCGTC
>JBEIVK010000706.1:0-2469 GCA_040373935.1 Alphaproteobacteria bacterium | reverse complement strand
GGGCGTTGCGGGGGCGGCGAGCCCCCGCCTCCAACCTTGATTCTCTGCCGCAAACCTCAGCCCGTGACGGGCGGCGGTCCAAAGCAGAGGGCGAGCCGGCGCACCCGGTCGCGGAACCAGACCTGGGCGGGCTCGGCGTCGAGAAGGCGCGGCCACGCGAGCGAGACGGGATACCGAATCGCGGCGGGCAACGGCGGCAAGAAGGTGCGCAGCCGCGGGTCGGCGGCGGCCAGGGCCAGCGCCACCGAGGCCGGAAGGTTGACGACGAGGTCCGTGGTGGCGGCGATGGGGCCGGCCGACTGAAAGAAGGGCAGGCGCGCCGCCTTGTGGCGTTGCAGGCCCAACGCGGCCAACGCGGTGTCCATCGGGTGCGGGCCGTCGCCCGACACGCGAAAGACGACGTGCGGCCACGCCGCGAAGCGCGCCGCGGTGAGGGGCGCGTCGCCGGCGAGCAACGGGTGGCCGGCGCGCACGACCGAGCGGATGTGCTCTTCGAAGAGGGGTTCCACCGCGATGTCCTCGGGGGGCACCCACGGGCCGACCAGGGCGGCGTGGGCCTCGCCGCGCCGGAGCTGGTCCCAGCCGCGCGCGAAGTCGAGGGCGACCACGTCCAGCGTGAGGCCGGCCCCTGCCGCCGCAAGATCCGCCACCAAGGCCGGGACCAGCGTGGTGGCGAAGACGTCCAGCACCGCGAGCCGGAGCACGACCTGCGCCTCGGCCGCCGAAAACGGGGCGGGCGCCGCCACCGCCGCGGCCAAGGCCCGCAGCGCATCCCGCAGCGGGGCGGCGAGGGCCTGCGCGCGCGGCGTGGGGGCCATGCCGGCGCCGACGCGCACGAGCAGCGGGTCCCCGAGCGACTCCCGCAAGCGCGCGAGGGCGTGGCTGGCCGCCGACTGCGTGAGGCCGAGGCGCCGCGCCGCTGCCGTGACGGAGCGGGTGTCGAGGAAGACGTCGAGCGCAACAAGGAGATTGGCGTCGACGCCGAGCAAGGACGGGGGCAGCGGGGCGGGCGGCGTATCGACAGGGTGCATGACAGGATGCAGATTATCCATTGTGCGCATGTTCGGCCCGTGCATAGGTCCCCGCCGCCGCGCAACCCCCATCTCTCCCGCGGCGCAGAGGTGATTCCCATGTCGAACAAGATCCTCGTCGTGGGCGCGACCGGCACCGTGGGCGGCCGCGTCGCGCGGGCCCTGGCCGCGGCGGGCCTCGACTTCGTCTGCGGCCTCCGCGGCGGCGAGTCCTCGTCCTTCCCGGCGGTGCCCCTCGACTTCAGCCGCCCGGACACCTTCTCCGGCGCCCTCGCCGGCGTGGGCCGGGTCTTCCTCATCGCCCCCGGCTTCACGGACGACGCCGACGCGCTGCTGGCCCCGTTCATCGCCGCGATGGCCGCGGCCGGCGTGCGCCATGTGCTCTACAGCTCGGTCATCGGCGCGGAGTACAACCCCGCCGGCGCCCACCACAAGATCGAGCGCGCCCTCGAGGACAGCGGCGTGCCGTGGACCTTCTTCCGGCCCAACTTCTATCTCCAGAACTTCGTCACCTACGAGGCGGACGCGGTGTTCGGCCGCGGTGAGATCGCCCTTCCCACCGGCGAAGGCGCGGCGTCGTACCTCGACGTCGGGGACCTCGCCCTGGCCGCCGCCCGGGTGCTCGCCGCGCCGGGCGTGCACGCGGGGCGCGCCTACACCCTCACCGGCCCGGCCCCGCTCACCCACGGCGCCATCGCCGCAGCCCTCACCGACACCCTCGGCTGCCCCATCCGCTTCACCGATCCGGCGCCCGAGGCCCACGCGGCCGCCCTGCGCGCCGTCGGCGTGCCCGAGGGCATCCTCGCCCAGTCCGAGGCGCTCTACGCCCTCATCCGCGGCAACGTGTGCGCCGGCGTCTCCCCCGACCTGGAGGCCCTGCTCGGCCGCCCGCCCACCGACGCCCGCGCCTGGGCCCTGCGCGAGGCCGTGCCGGCCCTCCAGCGCCGCGCCGGCGCCGCCACCCCCGACGCCGCGACCCTCGTCTCCCGCGCCAACGCGCTCATGACCACCTGGGAATACGGCGACACGGCCGGCTATGCCGCGCTGTGCGCACCCGGCGTGCGCATGGCCATCCCGCAGTACGGCCTCGACGTCAGCGGCTTCGACGCCGTCTGGGGCGTGCGTCGCAGCCTCAAGGCGCTCGACGCCGGCCCGCTGCACATCCACACCCTCGACACCCACGTCGTCGAGGGCCGCACCGTCAGCGGCCAGGCCCACGTCATCCACCGCACCGAAGGCCGCTTCACCCAGCATGGCGTCGTGCGCTTCACCTTCGACGCCGGGGCCCGTCTCGTCCACTACCACCAGGTCAACACCTGGATGGGCTGAGCCGCCCGCCGCCCTTGCACATCGGCTTGGGGCAGGGGAAACCAAGGTTTCCCCCGCAACGCCCCCTTCCTCTCGCCCCGGCGGCCCCGCGGCGCGGCCCGGGCCCGGC
>JBEIVK010000500.1:0-3506 GCA_040373935.1 Alphaproteobacteria bacterium | reverse complement strand
GGCCGCTGGCGCGGTCGCCCCGCCGGCGGCGGCCCCGCGCCGGCGCCGGCCGATTGTGCGCGGCGATCGCCGTTGACGATGCGGTCCTTCGGGGCGATACTGCGCCGACGGAGACGTGTCGATGATGACCAAACGCAGCCAGACCTTTGTAGTGGCGGGCCTCGTGGTGTCCGCGGCGGCGCTCTCGCCGGCCGCCTTGGCGTGCGACCCGGCGCCCCCCCACATCGCCGCCTCGGCGCCGTCGTCGGGCGCCGCGGGCGTGCCGCGGGGCACCGCGGCGGTGCTGCGGGTGCCGCAGCTGGGCGCCGATGCGGTCTTGTCTCCGGTCGCCACCGTCGACGGCGCGCCGCAGTCCGCGAGCGCCGTGGTCCTGCCCTTTGCCCCGCTCGCGCGGCCCCAGGTCTTTCGCGAGGGCGCGCTGGTCGTGCTCTCGCTCGACGCGGCCGCGCCCGCCGGCGAGGTCCGCTGGGAGCTGGCCGCGCTCGATCCCCTCGACGGCAGCGGCGGCCCGGCCACGCTCGCCTACACCGTCGTCGACGGCGCCCCGGCCCCCCTCACGGCCGTGCCCCCCGCCACCGCGACGGCCGGCGGGTGGGCGACCACCTCCCACGGGTCCTGCGGCGACGAGACCGGGTTTCCCCTCACCGTCGTCCAGCCGGGAGCGCCGGGCGCGGTCGGGGCGCGGCTCTGGGCAGAAGACGGCGCCGCGTCGGGCGACGCAGCGGCCCCGGTGGCGGGCGGCCTCTTTCCCGAGGGCGGCGGAGATCTGGTCATCGAAGCCCTGATCAGCGGGGTGGTCGACGGCGGGCGCCGGGCCGAGATCTGCTGGCAGGTCGAGCTGGTGGACGCCGCGGGCGGCCTCCACCGCGGCGAGCGGCTCTGCACCGAGTTGCCCTGGGACGAGGGTGGCCTCGACGGCGATTGGTGCGGCGAGGGCGGAGACGGGGCGCCGGACATCGGCGACACCGGCGACACCGGAGAGGGCGCAAAGGGCGGCTGCGACCTCGGCGGCCTGCCCGGCGGCTGCGGCGGGGGCGCCGCCTTCGGCCTCCTCGGCGTCGCCGGGTGGCTCGGCGGTCGGCGGCGGTCGGCGCGGTAGCCGGCGGCTCGGCGCGCCGGGCGCCCGCGGCGCGACAGGAAGGGGGCGTTACGGGGGAAACCTTGGTTTCCCCTGTCCTCTCAAGAGAAGGCCCCGGCGCGCTCAGGCGGTGGCGGGGCGCTCGGCGACGAGGGTGGCGAAGCGGCCGCCGCCGCGGGTGAGGACCTCGAGCACGCGCAGGCCGGCGTCTTCGGCGAGGAAGGCGAGGTCTTCGGGGGTGAAGGCGGTGTGCTCGCGGAAGTGGGCGAGGGTGTCCGGGGTGACGGGGCGGCCGGCGAGGTAGTCGCGGAGGCTGTGACGGACGATGTCCTGGAGGAGCAGGCGGCCGCCGGGCCGGAGGAGGCGGGCGGCGTTGGCGAGGAGGTCCGGCGGGTGGGGGACCTCGTGGAAGCTGAGCGTGGAGAGCACGAGATCGGCGCTGGCGTCGGGCAGGGGCACGGGCAGCGCGAGGTCGGCGGGGACGAGCGTGATGCCGGCGGCGGCGGCGGTGGGGGCGGCCATCTCCAGCAGGGCGGGGTGCAGCTCGACGCCGATGAGCCGCGCGCCGGGGTGGCGGGCGCGCACGCGGGCGAGGAGGGTGGCGGGGCCGCAGCCGAGATCGACGATGGTGGGCGTGGCGCCGAGGGGGCGCCATTCGTCCAGCACGCCGAAGAAGGAGGGGCCGAAGCGCGCTTCGGCGCTGCTGTGCACCTGGGTGCGGTAGGCGTCGAGGTCTCGCTGGTGGCGGGTGAGGAACGCGAGGCTCGGGGCGGGGCCGGACGGGGCGGGGGCGGTGGACATGGCGGGGCTCATCCAGAGACGGGGGCCTGGCGGGCGGCGCGGCGCTGCTGGGCGTCGTTCCAGAGCTTGAAGACGAACATGCCGAGCAGCATGCTGGCGGCGAAGACGGCGGGCTTGGCGGCGCCGCTCGCGGCCGCGGCGATCCCGGGCCCGGGGCAGAAGCCGCCGAGGCCCCAGCCGACGCCGAAGAGCGCGGCCCCGACGAGCAGCGCGGGAGAGATGTCCTTGCGCGTGGGGAGCAGGAAGGCCGAGGCGAGGAGGGGCGAGGGGCGCCGGAGCACGAGGCGGTAGGCGAGCATGTGCGTGAGGATGCCGCCCACCATGACGAAGGCGAGGGACGGGTCCCAGCCGGAGAGGGGGTCGAGGAAGGCGATGACCTTGCCGGGGCGGGTCATGCCGGAGAGGGCGAGGCCGCCCGCGAAAAGCACCCCGGCCCCGAAGACGACCGCGGAGGAGAGCAGGGGGGAGCGGGTCATGCGGCGGCCCCGAGGCGGCCGAGCAGCACGGCGGTGAGGGCGCCCGTCGCCATGAAGGTGAGGACGGCGACGAGGCTGCGCACGGACAAGCGCGTGAGCCCACAGATGCCGTGGCCGGAGGTGCAGCCGGACCCGAGGCGGGTGCCGAAGCCGACGAGCAGCCCCGCGAGGGCGACGGGCCCGAGTCCGCGGGTGCTGGTGTCCGCGAAGGCCTCGGGCGAGAGCAGCGAGAACACGAGGCCGCCCACGAGGAGGCCGGCGGTGAACAGCGCGCGCCACCCGAAGTCGCCGGGGCGGCGGTCGAAGAGGCCGCCCACGATGCCGGAGATGCCGGTGACGCGCCCGAAGAAGAGCAGCATGATCGTGGCGGACAGCCCGATGAGGACGCCGCCGATGGTGCTGGCGATGGGGGTGAAGCTCTCCATGGACGCTCCGGGGAGGGTGAGGGCCCTCTACCAAGATGCGTGCCGGGTCGGCGAACGGAGATGCACGGCGTTCATCGCGGATCGCCAAGCGGATGTTTCGTCTCGCCTGAAACGGGCCGGCGCGGGTGGCTGTTTCATTGTGAGACAGGCGATGAAACAGTACCCACGCGCAAGCGGAACGCCGCCCGGGCCGGGGTCCGGAGCACTCCTTCAACCGCCAACCCCAGCGGTCGTGTCCGGCACGGGCGACGCCCGCAGGCGTGCAGCCGGGCGGGGCTGTCCGCGCCGGCAACGTTCGATCGAGATGCCCCCTGTATGGGGGCGCGCGCCGGGCCGCGCCTGATCTGGGTCAGGGTTGGGTGGCTCACCCGTCGCGCAGCATCCGCTGCGGCGGGTCGTCCAGGTCGTCGAACTGCCCGTCCTGGGCGGCCTTGAGAAACAGAAACGCGAAGAAAGCGCCCAGCCCGATCGCGGCGGGGAGCAGAAAGAAGACGGCGTTCACGGGACGCTCCGGGGACGATGGCTGGGGGCGGCGCGCTCGGCCCGGCGCACGGCGCGCTCGACGCCCAGCGCACCGGCGAGCACGAGCCCGCTGGACAGGGGCATGAGCACGGCGGCCACCAGGGGGTTCACGAGCCCGGCGGCGGCGCCGGTGACGGCCGCGGCGTTGTAGGCGAGGCTGCGGCGCAGGTTGCCGCGCACCGCGGCGGCGGCGGCGCGGGCGGC
>JBEIVK010000032.1:0-14167 GCA_040373935.1 Alphaproteobacteria bacterium | reverse complement strand
GCCAGACCCGTGGCTGGAAGCCGCGCGGGCCGTCCAGCGGGTGCGCGCGGCGGCGGAGCGGGCAGGCCCCGAGACGGTGGCGCTGTGGCGGCGCGGCACCGGGCCGCTGCGGCGCCGGGCGTCGACGGCTTTCGAGCCGCACGGCGGGCTGTTCGGCCCCCGGCGCGCGGCGGAGGGCCCGCTGCCCATCGACGCCGGCCTGCAGCTCGTCTGCCGAGACCCGGCCCGCCTGCTCGGGCCGCTGCTGCGGTCGGTCGGCGGAGCGCTTTTTCTGTCGGCCACCCTGTCGCCCGTGGAGCACCACCAGCGCGCCTTCGGCCTCGCCGGGCGACCCGTCGCCGTGCGCCGGGAGGACTCTCCCTTTCCGCCAGAGAACCGCCGGGTCCTCGTCATCGGAGACCTCAGCACCGAGTACCGCCACCGCGCACGGGACCGCGGGGCCACCGCGACGGCGATCACGGCGGCCCTGCGCGCCATCCCGGGCAACGCAGCGGTGTTCTTCTCGTCGTGGGCGATGCTGGAGGACCTCCTTCCCGCCGTCGATCGGGGGGAACGGCCGGCCCTGGTCCAGGCGCGCAACGCCACCGAGGCCGAGCGCACGGCGCTGCTCGACACGATGCTCAAGGCGGAGGGGCACGTCCTCTTCGCCGTCCTGGGAGGCATCTTCGCAGAGGGGGTGGACCTGCCCGGCGACGCGTTGCGGGGGGCCGTCATCGTCGGACCGGCGCTTCCAGCGGTCAGCCCCGAGCGGCGGCTGGTCGAGGCGTGGGCCGAGAGCCAGGGGCACGGCGGGTTCCGGACGGCCTACCTCGTGCCCGGCATGACGCGGGTCGTGCAGGCCGCGGGGCGGGTCTGGCGCGGCGCGGCGGATCGCGGGGCGGTGGTGCTCGTCTGCCGGCGCTTCTTGCGCGACGAGTACCGCAGCCTCCTGCCCCCGGGCTGGGCGCTGGAGCGCACCCGGGATCCGGCCGCCGCCCTCGATGGATGGTGGGATTTGGGGCGGGACTGAAGCCGCGCCGCAACCACAACCCGGGGGGGGCCGTGTAAGATTGTAGGCTGCGTCTCTGTATGGGCGCAGATTGCAGGAGGGCCCATGGCCGGCAGCCGACTCCCCCGTTCCGAAGCCGATTCTGCCGCGGTCCGCCGCGCGGGCCTCGCGCCGGGTCTGCGGTCGGGCGTCGGCCCCGCGGGGGAGGGATCCGTCTTGCGTCCGGCAGACGCCGGGGCAGTCTCCGCCGTGGCCCTGCAAGCGCGCCTCGGCAACGACGCCGCCCAGGGTGGCGGCGAAGGCGGCGCGTCCGAGCTGTCCTACGGGGCGCTCACCCTGGAGGCGGCGGGCTTCGGCGGGGCCGGCGCAGCGGTTCCGGGCCAGGTCAGCCTCTCGGCCATGCGCCGCATCCTGCGCCAAACCCAAGCGGAGCGCGAGGGCCTGGACACCGGCACCGCCGCGGCCCACATCGGCGCGCGCACCGGCGCGCCCTTGCCCGAGTCCATCCGCGTGCGCTTGGAGACGGCCTTCGGCCACGACTTCAGCCACGTCCGCATCCACACGGATGGCGCGGCCGCGGAGGCCGCCGAGGCCCTGCACGCCCTCGCCTTCACCATCGGGCGCGACGTGTACTTCGGTCGCGGCCAATGGAACCCGGCCTCGGGCGCCGGCCTTGAGCTGCTCGCCCACGAGCTCACCCACGTCGTGCAGTCCGACGAGGGGCGGCTCCCCGGGGCCCGCGGCCCTGGCATGGACGTCTCCCGTCCCACCGACCCGCACGAGCGCGAGGCCTACGCGATGGGCCGCGAGGTCGCCAACACGCTCGGCCCCGGCGTGTCGCGCCCCCTCGCCGCCCCCGAGGCCGCCGGCGCCGCCCCGGCCACGCTCGGCGCTGCCTCCGCCTCCGACGGCGTCCTCGGCGCAGACGCCGCGCTCGGGTCCGTCGCGGCGGCCTCCGAGGTTGCCCCGGCCGTCTCCGCTCCCAGCGCCGACGGCGCCGTCGCCTCCCGCCAAGGCCGCGGCGGCAGCCCCACCCGGCCCGCCACCTCCGGTCGGGGCCCCCGCCCCGGCGCCGCCACCGGGCAGGCGCAGCAGGGCAGCACCTCCACCGGCACCACGCTGGTCTTCGCCGGCCGCCCGATCCGCATCCAGGCCCCGCCGCCCGGCCAGCGCACCAGCCGCGCCCCGGAGTTCACGCAGATCCAGATCCCCGGCCTGCGCATTCACGGCGCAGCCGTCGAGTTCGACGAGTCCGGCAAGGTCACCGCCGGCGAGATCGGCGTAGACGTCGCCCTCGGCCCCTACATCAACGCCACCGGCAAGGCGGTCTCCATCGGTCCCGACGGGCGCATCGACGCGCGCGTGATGGGCGTGGAGGTCGCTGTCCCGGGCGTGGGCCGCGGCACGGTGGACTTGCGCATCACCGAAACCGGGCTCTCCGGCATGGGCACGATGGGCACCGAGGGCATGGCCCTCGCGCACGGGCTCGTGGTCGCGGGCGGCGCGCTGCGCGTCCGGGTGGACGAGGCCGGCGCGGTCACCGGCGCCGGCGACGTGCACGGGCAGCTGCCCGGCATCGGCGACTTCTCGATGCAGGCGGTCCTCCAGGACGGCCAACTCCGCGGCGTCGTGCAAGCGACGACGGCGGCGCCGATCGAGTTCATCCCCGGCTTCCGGCTGGAGTCGGGCCTCGCGGTTCGCGGCGCGTACAGCGCCGAGTCCTGCGCGCTGCAAGGTCAGGGCGCGCTCTCGGTGCGGGACTGGGCGAACGGCACCGTCACGGCGCGCATCACGCTCGGCAAGGGCTGGTCGGTGCTCGGGCGCGTCCAGCAGCTCGCCCCCCGGTCCTTCGGCAGCATGGTCGTGGAGTCCAGCAACCTTGCTGTGCGGGTCACAGACGGCGTGCTCGGCGCGGCCACGCTCTCCGGCCAGGCCACGCTCGGTCCGTTCAACCTGACGCTCGCGGGCGCCTACGACGCCGCAACGGACGCCATCTCCGGCCAGGCCTCCGCGACCCTCGTCACCCCGCAGCCCATCGGCACCACCGGCAGCCGCCTGCTCACCCTCAACGGCACGGCCACCCTCGAGGGCAACCTCGTCCGCAGCATCCGCGGGGCGGGCAGCGCCGAGCTCTCGCTGGGCGGCGCGCCCACCTTCCACGTCGAGGCCACCGCAGCCGTCTACGAGCCCGAGGTCTCCCGCTTCGACGCCACGGGCCGCGTCACCACGCTGCGTCCCCTCACCTTCGGCGCGGCGGGCGGCGTGCAGGCCGAGATCCCGACCGGCGCCACCGGCAGCGCCACCGTCGAGAACGGCGCCGTGCGCTCGCTCGCGGGCGGCCTGTCCTACCGCATCTTCGATCCGGCGGGCCCCATCGGCTCCGGCACCATCGAGCTTGCCGTGGACGACGCCGGCCTCGCGTCGGGCGAGGGCGTGTTCACGCTCGACGCCCACTACGGCTTCCCGGACCGCTTCGACACCACCTGCTACCTGAAGAAGGGCAGCACGGCGATCGGCGTTCTCACCCAGAGCCAGCTCACCGAGGTTCGCCTCCGCAGCACCTACGCGGTGGTCCAGCCGCCCGACGGCGTGGGCAAGGTCGAGGTGCTGCTCTCGGGCAAGCTCGACGTCGCCGCCGGCAAGGTGGACGGCAAGGGCCGGGGCCGGGTCACCGAGGACTGGCCGCTGCCGGTCGGGCTCGGCGCGTTCACGCTCCAGAAGGGCGGGTCGGTCGAGGCCAAGGTCGACGCCGGCCAGCTGGACCGCCTGCGCGGCACCGTCCCCTTCGCGGCCGACTTCCCGGGCGCCGTGCCCATCCAGCTCCACGGGCAGATCACGGGCGACTGGTCCCGCGAGACCGGCGACGCCAACGGCCAGATCGAGGCCACCACCGACGCCGCGCTGCGCTTCCCGGCGGCGGGCGGCACCATCGAGGTCCTGTCGGGGGCCACCGCCCGCGGCACCGTCACCGCCTCCGCCCTGGAGACGCTCCAGCTCGACGCCAGCCTCGCCGTCGAAAAGGGCGGCCAGGTGTACCTGTTGGGCGAAGTCGCTGGCGCCGTCTACAACGTCCAGACGGGCCTGCTCTCCTTCTCCGCAGACCTCAGCCTCGGCGTGCGCCAGAGCCTGCCCACCCCGGACGGCCTCTACACGCTGCACGTAGAGGAGGGCAGCAGCGTCGGCACCACGGTCACCGACAACGTCATCACGCAGCTGCGCGGCGAGCTCGACGTCGGGCTGGACGACGCCGAGGGTCCGCTCCTCGCCGGCAACATCAGCGCCACCGACATCGTGCCGGAGACCTGGGCGGTCACCGGCACCGCCGAGGCCCAGACGGCGCGGGACTTCGCGCACCCGCGCGCCACCAACGGCGCCATTCCTGGCGTTCCCGGCACCACCTTCACGGTGAAGCAGGGCTCCGAGGTCAGCGGCGCCGTCACCGCCAATGCCCTGCAGCAGCTCTCGGCCGACTTGCTCGTGCAAGTGGACGACGCACAGGGCCCGCTGGCCGAGGGGCTGCTCTCCGGCACGCTGGACCTCCCCACCGAGTCGGCGGACGTGCTCGGGATGGCGTCGCTGATGCGCGACGTCCCGCTGCGCGTGCCGGGCGGCGCGGGCGGCGGAGATCCGTCGCGCCCCGAGGGATGGTCCGCCACCCTCCTCAAGAACTCCTCGGTCGGCGTGCACCTCACGCCCGACGGGCTCGCCAAGGGCGAGATCGCGGCGGATGCCCGCCTGGACCGCGCGGGGCAGCCCGTCGCCAAGGCGTCGCTCACCGGCCAGTACAAGCTCAACGACGAGGTCGAGGGCTTCACCGGTACGGCCTCCATCGAGACGACGGCCCGCATCCCCTGGCAGCAAGAAGGCCGCTTCCCGGCAGATCTCGACGTGGGCTCGACGGCGACGGCCACCATGGCCCAGTCCAAGCTCACCCAGGCCACGGGCACCTTCAAGCTCCTCTCCAAGCTCGAGGGCCAGGACACCGTGCGGGTGGGCGTGGACGCCACCTACACCCCCGGCGCCGGCGTCTCCGGCACCGGCCAGGCCGAGCTGCTGCGCGCCGTGGAGATGGGCGAAGGCGGGCTCGCGCCCGGCGACACCGTCTGGCTGCAGAAGGGCAGCGAGGCCGAGGCCACGGTCGAGAACGACGATCTGAAGCGCGTCGGCGGCACCCTCAAGGGCGAGCTGCGCGACGGCCAGGGCAAGTACCTCACGGCCCGCGGCCGCGGCGCATGGACCTGGGCGGACGGCGCAGACAAGGTCACCGTCAAGGGCAGCCTCGACGTCACCCGCGAAAAGGAGATCGCGCGGTCCGGTCAGTGGGTCGCGTCCCTCACCAAAAAGGGCACCTCGGCGGACGCCAGCGTCCAAGACAACGCGCTGGTCGAGATCACCGGCACCATCGGCGCGCGCCTGGACCGCGCGGGCGAGCCCTTCGCGCAGGTCGCGGCCAACGGGCGCTGGGCCCCGGGCGAGGGCCTCTCCGGCGAGGGCAGCGCCGAGCTGCTCATCCCCGAGCTGCTCGCCGCAGACGCCGGCCGCTTCTCCTTGTGGATCACCCAAGGCGCCAGCGCGACCGCCAAGGTGGAGAACACGCAGGTCACCGAGCTGGGTGGGCAGGTCCCGCTCAAGATCAAGGAAGGCGGCGCCGAGTTCCTCCGCGGCGAGCTGGGCGGCACCTACCGCATGGCCGAGCGCACCTTCACCGGCAGCGGCTCGGTCGAGGTGGTGAACGAGCGCAAGCTCGCCGACTTCGCGCACGGCAGCTTCTGGCTCACGCCGGGCAGCGGCGCCAACGTCGACATCCAGAACAACCAGATCTCCCACATCGGCGGCCAGGTCAACCTGAGCGCCCGGGACCCGGCCGAGTTCCTGCGCGTGCGCTTCGGCGGGCGCTACGACGTCCTGGGCGGCACCGGCTTCACCGGCGGCGGTGCGGCCGAGGTCACCCGGGAAAAGCGCCTGTTCGAGAGCGGCAACTACGCGTTCGCGCTGGCGCCCGGCGCGGGGGCCAACGCCACCGTCACCGAGAACGCCCTCACCCGCGTCAACGGCAACGTCCCCTTCGTCATCTACGACAGCCCGCAGCCCCTGCTGCGCGGCCATGTCAACGGCGAGTGGACCGCCGAGACCGGGCAGATCAGCGGCGAAGGCCACGTCGAGCTCGCCCGGGACCTCACCTACGGCCCGCTCAAGGTGCTGGCCGGCTCGGGCGGCACCGGCGTCGTCCAGAACAGCCAGCTCCAGCGCTTCACCGGCATGATCCGCGCCATCCTCAGCGACGCCGCGGGCAGCCCGCTGGTGCGGCTGGAGGCGAACGGCAGCTTCGACGCCGTGCGCGGCGTGGTGGAACGCTTGGAGGGCCAGGTCACGATGCTGCGGGACTGGACGCCCATCCCGGGCGTGCGGATCTTCGGCGTGAGCGGCACCGGCCTCGTCGAAAACAACGAGCTGAAGCGCGTTGAGGGCCAGGGCTCGGTGGAGATCCCCAGCGTGCACGCCACCGGGCGCGTGCAGGCCGGCTGGCGCAACGCGGGCGGCAACGACGTCTACTGGGGCAACGGCGACCTCGCGTTCAACTGGGCGATGGGCCAGGGCGGCGGCCGCGGGCGCGGCATCACGGGGGCCGGCGTCGGCTTCACCCTGGAAGAGAGCGGCGCCTTCCAGGTGCGCGGCGACGTCGACTACCGCATCAACCGCATGATCGCGGGCTCGCTGGACCTCTCGATGGACCAGTCCCTGGACCCGGTGCTCGGCGGCACGATGCACGCCCAGGGCAACCTCATCGAGGGCAAGGAGCTCTTCTCGCTCGACAAGCGCCTCGTCAACATCGGTCCGATCCGCATCTGGGGGCCGCTGGCGCTCAACGGCGGCATCCGCGCGCAGCTCTCGCTCGCCACGATGCCGCTCACGCTCAACTCGGACATCGCGGTGGCCGGGTGGCGGCCGGTGTCGGCGGCCAGCACGGTGCCCGACTTCGACGCCGAGATGTCGCTCGGCTGGGGCCTCAACCTTCACGCCGGCCTCATCCCCTACCTTGAGCTGGGCGGCGACCTCGGGGTCGTCTCCGCCTACGCCGGCGTCGAGGGCGCCCTCGCGGTGGACGCCAACCCGCGGCTCTCGCTGGACGTCGGGCTGCACGGCGCCCGCGGCCAGTACTGGGGCGATGTCGCCGTGGGCGTCAAGCTCGCGCCCACCGCCTCGCTCACCGTCACGCCCTACGTCCGCGCCACGCTGCTCTCCAAGGAAGCGCGCGCGAACCTCGCGTCCTGGCCCATCCAGCTCGGGCAGATCTTCAACTTCGAGTGGGGCAAGTCCTACACCTTCGGGGACCGCCCGCAGACGACGGCGGCCGCCCCGGTGCAGACGCTGCCGTCCCCCGCGCCGCGGGTAGACCGCACCCCCCGCGAGGGGCGCGCGCAGTCGGGCGGCGGCAACCGCTCGGGGAACTCGCAGGTGGAAGGGGGGCCGTCCATCAACGGCGGCGCCCTCGGCGCCGGCTCGGGGCTCGGGAAGGCCCAGGGCGGGCAGAGCGAGATCGGCGGTCTGCTCGAGAAGCTCGACAAGCTGGTGAAGCTCGCCGAGGGGCTCGGCGCCATCGGGGAGCTGGTCAGCATGGTCAGCGGCGTGGTGATGGACCTCGCGTCCGGCCCCATCGGGATCTTCCGCATCGTCTGGAAGATCTTCAAGGGCGAGCTGTCCTGGGACCGCATCAAGGGCGCGGTGGACAAGGTGGTCGCCGCCTGGAACATCATCATGGAGATGATGGCCGGCATCCTGCCGGATTGGTTCCAGCGGGTGCGCCAGTTCATCGCCAACGGCCCGCCGGACATCCTCAACGCGCTCTGGGGCAAAGACGACGCCGCCGCGCGGATCGTCAACGACGGCCGCACGATCTACGAGGCTCCGCCCGAGATCCTCCGCGAGCTGTGGCACATGCTCAAGGGCACTTGGTACGACTGGACCAGCGAGCGCGACGAGGACAGCATCCTCCGCATCCTGGAGGCCGCCAACAGCCGCGGCATGCTTCGGCAGCTCGTCACCGGCGCCGGAGACGCCAACAGCCTGCTCGGCACCCTCGACGGCCACCAAGACCGCCGCGCCCGCCAGCTCTTCTACCGCGCCGGCATCCCCTTCGACGGGGACCGCCGCACCCGCGACTTCTTGCCCTAGGCTTCGCCCATGCTCGATCCGACCGCCGTCGTCCTGGCCTTTGGGGAGGCCTGCGCGGCCGGCGACGGGGACGCCGCCGCCGCCCAGTGCAGCGTGGCGGGCCTCACCGGCCCCGGCGACACCGGGGAGCGCTTCTTCCGGCAAGCGGCCCGCAAGGGCTTCTCGCTGCGGCCCGTGGTGCCGGCGTGGCTGGCCGAGGGCCGCGCCGTCGTGGCGGCGCTCGTCCTGGTGCCCGCGCGCAGCGGGCCCGTGGGGGTGGCCTTCGTGCTCCTCGTCGTCGAGGGCGGGGCTTGGCGCATCGAGGCCATCGTCAAGGAGGTGCACCGCGCGGGCGCCTTTGTCCAAGGATGGCTCGGCGCGCTCACGCGCTGGGAGGACCTCCCGCCCTTTCCGCCGGCAGAGGCCGTCTGGCAAGGCATTCTCGCCGAGATCCCGGAAGACCTCCCGGCCGACTTCGACGCGCGCGGCGCCTTCATCGACGAGCTGCGCGAGATCGGCCCGGTGCCCTTCGCGCACCTCGGCACCCGGGGGCTGCCGGCGCTCGGGCGTGGCGCGGTGGGCGTCCGCTTGGAGCGGTCCGACCGCCCGCTGCCCGACGAACGGTGGGTCCTCGTCGACGTCGGGCCCACCGGCCCGGTGTTCCGGCGCGTGGTGGGCCAGGCCGCCCCCGAGGACCTCGTGCTCGGCATGCCGATCCCGTGGGCCACCTTTGCGCGCGGCGCCGAGCCGCCCATGCCGCCCGCGGCGGCCGCAGACCCGGAGGCCCTCGCCACCTTCCGAGCCCAAGCCCGCGCCATCCTCACCGATGCCCTCGGGGACGCCCTCACCGGGCTGGACGACGCCCCCGGAGACCGCCCATGAACGCCGCCCGCCTCGCCGCCCTCGTGTGCGACGCCATCAACGCCCGGGACGCCGGCCTCGTCGCCGCCGCCTGCACGGCAGAGGCCTGGGCCCCGGCGGGAGACAGCGTGATGGCCCTCGCGGAGCGCGCCACCCGGGCCGGCGGCGCGCTGTCCGTGGCCGGCGAGGCGCTCATCGCCGGAGACCGCGCGGCCGTGCCGGTCGTGCGCGGCGCCGAGGACGGGTCGGCGGAGCTCGCATTTCTCCTCATCGACCGCACGCCCCCCCGCGCCGCGGGCGCCACGCTGCACGAGGGCGTCGTGGGGCTGTTCCTCGCCGGCCACCTCCCCGGCACGGTGGACTGGTCCGCGCTGCCGGAGTGCCCCCGCGCCGCGCTCTGGGGCGAGGGGCTCACGCGCGGCGCCGACGCCGGGCTGCCGGGCGGGCTCGGCGCGCTGCTCGCCGGGGCCGAGATCGCGGTCGAAAAGGCCCTTCGCCTCGGGACCGCCCCGCGCTCCGCGGTCTGCTTGCGCCTGCGCTTGCCGGGCGGCGCGGAGGCCGTCCGCTGGGTGCTGCTGGACCACACGGCCGCCGGACTCGCCCCGGTCGGCGAGGGCCCCACGCTGCCCGTCGGGGCGCTGACGGCGGGCTGGGCGCCGGCCCCGCTCCGCGCGGAGGTCCCCGCCCAAGACCTCCGCTTCGCCGAGGCGCTCTCCGCCGCCGCCGCGTCGTTCCTCGCGCGCCACCAGCAGCCGGACGGCGCGCCGCCGGTGGTGGACGAGGCCTTCTTGCAAGCCCACGGGGCCGAGCTTCTCGCGGCCGCGCTGTCGGCCGTGGGCTCGGCTGCGGTGCCGTCGCAGGTCGATGTGCCGGGCGCGGGCGCGGTGCCGGTCGCGGTGGATATCGGGCAGGTGTTCCAGGCCATGCTGCCCCCCGCGCACCGCGGGCGCGCCTGACGGAGCCGTGTTGGACGCCCAAGCCGCCCTCGACATCCGCAAGCCCCTCGACGATCTCGACGCCGCCGTCGTCCGGCGGCACCTCGCCCGCCCCGACGAGGTGAGCCCGCCCCTGCTCGATGGCCTGCGCTATGTCCTGAGCTTCGCGCGCCTCACCACCGTCCGCGGCGCCGATGGGGCAGACCACGCGCTCGCGCCGGCGCTGGGGCCGCTGCGCTGGAAGGTCCTGGAGGCCCTCCGGCCGCACCTCGCGGGGCGCGACCCAGCGCTGTGGGGCGCCGTGCGCGAGCTGCCCGAGCTCGTCGCCGCCACCCGCGCCGCCCGCGCCCGGGTGCTGGCGCATTTTCCCCTGGACCGCGCGAGCCTGGAGGCCGAGGTCACCACCCGGCCGCTCGTCATCGTCTCCGGGGGCGGCGGCGGCAGCGGCTACGGCTATCCGGGGGCCTTCCGCCTCCTGCACCAAGCCGGGCTGGAGCCCGCCCTCCTCGCCGGCACCTCCATCGGCTCGCTCATGGGGATGTTTCGGGCGCGCACCCGCGTCTTTGACGGCGCGGCGCTGGTCGAGGCGGCGCGCCGGCTCTCCTGGAACACCGTCTTCCGGGTGCTGGAGATGGAGTCGCGCTACGGCATCCCGGCCACGCTGCGCCTCTATCTCCGCGCCGCGCTCGGCGACCTCTTCCGCCAGCCGGACGGCCGCGCCACGACCTTCCGGGACCTCCCCATCCCGCTGCTCATCGTCACCACCGGCCTCACCGTCGACGCCCTCAAGCACGACCTCAGCTACTACGAGCACTTCCTCGACGACGCCGTGCGGCCGGGCGTGCTGTGGCGCACCAGCCGCCTGCGCCGCCTCGGCCAGCTCGCCAGCGTGTTCCGGGACTTTCTCGCCACGCCCGAGGCCATGCGCGAGGTCGTGTTCGGCGCGGACGCCCACACGATGGACGCGGACGTGCTCGACGCCGCTGGGTTCAGCTCGGCGGTGCCCGGCGTCATCCACTACGACGTCGTGCGCGACGACCAGCGCATGAAGCGCCTGTTGGACGACCTCTACGCCGCCTGGGGCATCACGCGGCTCACCGAGGGCGGCCTCGTCAACAACCTGCCCTGCCGCCCCGCCTACGCCGAGGTGATGAAGGGCCGCGTCACCCGCCGCAACCTGTTCCTGCTCTCGCTGGACTGCTTCTCTCCCAAGCCCGCGCAGCTCGGCTGGTTCCCGCTCCAGCAGATTGTCCGCCCCAACGTGAAGGCCAACCTCCCGTACGCCCACCTCGCCTTCGAGCTGGACCGCCGTCTTTCCCCCGTCAACCTCGTGCCCGACGTGCAGCAGGTGACGATGGCGATGGGCTGGACCGGCGAAGAGCTGGCGCCGCAGCTCCCGTTCATCCGCGAGAGCTGCCGCACCCTCGCGGTGCTGCCGGAGGCCTGACGCGCCGCGCCGCCGCCGCACCGCCCGCACGTCAACGCCGGGCCGCGGCCCGCCTTCGTGCAGCCCCGCCGCCAAGGCGCTATCTTGACGCTGGATGAGTCTGCCCCTGCCCGCGCCGCCCGTCGCCGAGATCCGCCGCATCGGCCCGGATCCCGAGCCCGGACACGCCTCGGGCGGCCTGGGCGAGCTGTGGCGGCACCGGCGTCTGGTGTGGGCCTTCGTCCTCAACGACCTGAAACACCGCTACACCGGCTCGTCCATCGGCTTCTTCTGGACGGTCATCACCCCGCTGTTGGAGCTGGCCACCTACACCTTCGTCTTCCACGGCGTCATCGGCGTGCGCTTCCGCATGGACGGCGGCTGGTCCAACTACGCGCTGTTCTTGTTCTGCGGCATGGTCACCTGGTCGAGCGTGCACGACGGCCTCGCGCGCGCCACCACGTCCATCGTGGACCACCGCCACCTCATCAAGAAGGTGAACTTCCACGCCATCACGCTGCCGGGCTACGTCATCGCCAGCGCCGTCCTCAACCAGCTCATTCGCCTCGGCGTGCTGCTCGGCGCCGCCGTCGTGCTGGGCGAGGGCCTTTCCTGGCACCTGCTGCTCGTGCCCCTGGTGCTGCTGGTGCAGTCGTCCTTCGTGTTGGGCGCCGGGCTTCTGCTCGCCACCATCCAGGTCTACTTCAAGGACACCATCCACTGGGTCAAGGCCGGCCTTCTCCTCTGGATGTTCGTCACGCCCATCTTCTACCCGCACTCGGCGTACCCGGCGCGCTTCAACCTGCTCCTGCAGCTCAATCCCATCGCGCACCTCGTCGGCGTCTACCACCAGCTCATCCTCAACCACCGCCTGCCCCACCCGCACAACCTCATCGTCGTGGCGGTCATCGCGGCCTTCGCCCTCCTCGCCGGCTACTCGGTGTTCCACCACCACCGGGACCGCTTCTCCGACCAGGTCTGACATGAAGGCCCTGCTGGACCGCCTCTCCGTCCTGCTGCGCGCGCGCTACCCGCTCGCCGGCCTCCTCACGCACGAAGAGCCGCGCGCCGCCCGTTTCGTCGAAAAGCTCGCCACGCAGGAGGGCCTCGCGCTCTACCAGTGGTCCAGCACGGACGGCCTGCGCGGCCCGCAAGGGCGGGTCAAGGAGTCGCGCGAGCCCCTGCGCGCGCTCGAAGCCATCGAGCATCTCTCGGAGCCAACGCTCTTCGTCTTCTACGACCTGCACCCCTTCTTCAGCGATCCCCGCGTCGTCCGCCGCCTCCGCGACGCCGCCCGCACCGTCGGCCCGCGGCGCCAAGCGGTCCTCCTGGTCGGCCCCACGCTGCCCGTCCCGCCGGAGCTCGAAAAAGAGCTGGTGGTCCTCGATCTTCCCCTGCCCGACCGCGACGAGCTCTCCCGCCTGCTCGCCGTGCTGCTGCGCGCGCAAAACCTCTCCATCCCGCCCGACCGCTTCGAGCGCTTCGTCAAGGGCAGCCTCGGCCTCTCCGAGGACGAGGCAAAGCGCCTCTTCGCGCGCATCCTCATCGGCGGCCGCGGCTTCTCCGAAGACGACGTGGGCGAGCTGGTCGAAGAGAAGCGCCTCGCCATCCGCCGCAGCCCGTACCTCGAGTTCTGGGAGAGCACCGGCATCGGCGCCGCCGTCGGCGGCATGGACAACCTGAAGCGCTGGCTGGTCCAGCGCCGCGCCGGCTTCACGGAGCGCGCCCGCGCCTTTGGCTTGCCCGAGCCGAAAGGCGTCTTCCTGCTGGGCGTCCAGGGCTGCGGCAAGTCCTTGATGGCCAAGGCCATCGCCGACCTCTGGCAGCTCCCGCTCCTCCGCCTCGAGACCGGCGCCGTCTTCCGCTCGGGGGGCGGCGGCGAGATGGGCCTGCGCGAGACCATTCGCGTCGCCGAGAGCCTCGCCCCCGTCGTCCTGTGGATCGACGAGATCGAAAAGGGCTTCCTGGACCGCGGCCCCGGCGGCGGCGAGGCCTTCGGCTACTTCCTCACCTGGATGCAAGAGAAAAAGAAGCCCGTCTTCGTCGTCGCCACCGCCAACGAGGCCCGCGCGCTCCCGCCCGAGCTTCTCCGGAAAGGCCGCTTCGACGAAATCTTCTTCGTGGACCTGCCCAACGTCCACGAGCGCCTCTCCGTGCTGGAGATCCAGCTTCGCCGCCGCGGCCGCCGCCCCGACGACTTCGACCTCCCCACCCTCGCCGAAGAGACCGAGCGCTTCTCCGGCGCCGAGCTCGAACAGCTCGTCGTCTCGGCGCTCTTCGCCGCCTGGGCCCAAGAACGCGAGCTGGAAGCCGGCGATCTCCTCGACGCCGCCCGCGAGACCGTCCCCCTCGCCGTCACCATGGACGACAAGCTGAAGGACCTCCGCGAGTGGGCGCGCCCCCGCTGCCGCAGCGCCTCGGCCGACCGCCGGCGCGTCGACTTCTTCGAGGACTGGGACCAAGCCTCCTGAAACCGCGGGTCCGCGCTTCGGCCCGGCAGTTTCATGGGGCAGGGGAAACCAATGTTTCCCCCGCAACGCCCCCTTCCTGCAGCGCCGCCGGCCCGCCGTGCGGCCAGGCCCCGACGCGCCGGGGGCCCCGCCAGCCGGACCACCCGGGTCGCGGCGCAGGCCAGCGGCGCGGCGCCCCCGCTGCCGCAGCGCCTCGGCCGACCGCCGGCGCGTCGACGTCTTCGAGGACGGGGACCAAGCCTCCTGAACCCGCGGGTCCGCGCTTCGGCCCGGCAGTTTCATGGGGCAGGGAAAACCAAGGTTTCCCCCGCAACGCCCCCTTCCTGCAGCGCCG
>JBEIVK010000856.1:0-1877 GCA_040373935.1 Alphaproteobacteria bacterium | reverse complement strand
GTGGACCCGGCCCTTCAGCGCCTCGCCGCGCGCGGCGTGCGGCGGCCGCGCCCGGCCGTGCGGGCTCGCCAGGAGGCGAGAGAAGCTGCCTTCCCGGCCGATGCGGAGCAGCAGGTCCAGGATGGCCTCTTGGGGCACGCCCCCCGACCCGCCGAGCGCACGGGCGGTGGAGCGCGCGAGGTCCAGCGCCAGGTTGGCCGCCTTGGACCCGAACAACCCGACCCCGCACGCCTTCGCGAGGTCGTGGTAGATGGTGGCTTCATCGCGCGCGTCTCCCGGCGGCGCCACGAGCGGCCGGGTGGCTTGCAGGTAGGGCTTTCGCTGCAGCCCCAGCAACAGCGGGAACAAGAACGGAATGTCAGGGCGTTCGAAGGGGCTCGTCGCGGGCAGCGCCCAGTGCGCCTCCGAGCCCGTCTCGTTGAGGAAAAGGTCCACCGTCACGAGCAAGTCGAGGCTGCGGAAGGCCTCGCGCAGCCGCCCGGCGTTCGGCATCGTCAGCAGCGGGTTCCCGCCCGTGACGAACAGCGCGCGCACCTGCCCGGGGCCCGGCGTGAGGATCTCGTCGGCGAGCACGCCCCCGGCGAAGGCGTCGTTGACCTGCGGGATGCCGCCGATGCGCGACGGGTCCCGCCGCACGAGGCGCCCGCCCCGCACGCTGTGCCGCGCGAAGTCCACGAGGCCCTCGCCCAGCACCATGCCGCCCGGGCGGTCCAGGTTGCCGGTGATGGCGTTGAACGCCTCTTGCAGCCAGAAGCAGAAGGCGCCCTGCGTCCCCATGTTGACGCCGGTGCTGAGGTACAGCGCGGCCCCCGGGCCGGCGCTGGCGGCGATGTGGGCGTCCACGATCTCGGAGATGGTGGCGGCCGGGATGCCGGTCACCTCGGCGCAGCGCGCCGGGCTCCAGTCCGCCACGAGGCCCGGCAGGGTGCTCGCCCCTGCGAGCCGCGCGTCCAAGGCCGCGAGGTCCAGGTCGCCCCGGCCGATGCGCTCGTGGAGCAGCGCGAGGTAGAAGAACAGGTCGGTGTCCGGGCGGATGGGCACCCACCGCGCCCCCGTGACCTTCACCGTCTCCGTGCGGCGCGGGTCCACCACGAACATCGCCATGCCCGCCTGCACCCGCGCGCGCAGGCGGGCGCCGGGGTTGGGCACCTGGCCGAAGCTCCACTTCGAGATCACCGGGTTCGCCCCCACCATCACGAGGCAGCCCGTGCGGTCGATGTCCGGGAAGGGCTGGATGAACGGGAAGCCGTAGATCTCCCGGGCCGCCGCGAACTTCGACGCGCAATCCTGGGTGGCCGTGGCGTACATCGACCGGGACCCGAGCCCGTCCATGAAGCCCTGCGCAAAAATGGGATGCAGCACGCTGAAGCCCGCCGCCGTCCCCACGTACATCGCGATGGACTGCGGCCCGTGGGCGGCGCGGATGGCCCGCACCCGCGCCCCGATGTCGGCCAAGGCCTCGTCCCAGCGGGCCGGCCGATGCACGCCGTCCGCCCCGCGGCCCATCGGGTGCTGCAGGCGGTCGGGCGAGCGGTACAGCTCGTGCTGGCGCAGCCCCTTCGGGCAGGCGAAGCCCTCGGAGGCGACGTGCGCCTTGTCGGGGCGGACGGCGCGGATCTCGCCGTCCTGGACGTCGGCTTCGAGGCCGCACAGGGACTCGCAGATGCGGCAGAAGGTGTGCGTGGTGGCCATGCCGCGGGGCTATCGTGGCGCCCGCTGGACGCCCGCGCTCAGAGGCCGCCGCGCTGCCGCACGACCACCACGAGCAGCACCGCGAGCACCGCCAGGACGGCCAGCAGCATGACGACGATCACCGCGCCGATGATCGCTGCGATGAGCACCGGGTCCCGCGGCGGCGGGGCGGCGGCGGGCGGGGC
>JBEIVK010000319.1:0-4971 GCA_040373935.1 Alphaproteobacteria bacterium | reverse complement strand
GGCGCGGCCGACGGCCGCGCCCGCCGCCGCCGCCACCGGCCCCCGACGCCCGCCCGACCACCCTCGGGCCACCGCGCCCGGCGCAGGCGGATCCCGCCCCCTCCCGCGAGGCCCGACGCCGAAACGCCAGGCTCAACGCCCAGGCGCGAGGACCCAGGGGCGTTGCGGGGGGCGGCGAGCCCCCCGCCCCCAGACGATCAGCCGGGCCCGGTGCTCCCCGCGGCCGGCGGGCCGGCCCCCGCCGCGAGGGTCGCGAGCAGGTCTGCCTCGGCGACCTTCTGCCCATCCACGCGGCCCTCGCCGTGAAACGCCCAGATGCCGCGGCGCAAGCCCGTCCGCGTCAGGTGCAGCTCCAGTACGTCTCCCGGCCGCACCGGCTTGCGGAAGCGCACGCGGTCCAGCCCGACGAGCCAGGCCTGGGCGCCCGCGCGCTCCGGGTGGGCCGCGAGGGCCACCACCGCGGCGACCTGGGCCATCGCCTCGACGATGAGCACGCCGGGAAAGAGCGGATCCCCGGGGAAGTGCCCCGGGAAGAAGGGCTCGTTGGCGCTGACGCACTTCCGGCCGACGCCCGACTCGCCGGGGGCCAGCGCGAGGATGCGGTCCACCAGCAAGAACGGGTGACGGTGCGGGAGGGTGCGCAGCAGGGCCGCAGCATCGACCGGGACGCTCATCGCGGATCCTCGGGGTCGGACGGGGGGAGGCCGAGGGCGGCCTCGAGGGCGGCCACGCGGGCACGGAGGCGGCGCAGCTCGGTGAGGAGCGCGGGCAGGCGGCCGAGGGCGGCGGCAGCCTCGAGCCAGCGGGTGTGGGGGATGGCGGGCACGCCGGTGACGGCGGCGTGGTCTGGCTGGTCGTCGTGGACGGCGCTCGCGACCCCCACGCGCACGCCGTCGCCGAGCCGGATGTGGCCGAGGACGCTGGCGCGCGCGGCGAGCACGGTGCGGGCCCCGACCTTGGCGCTGCCGGCGAGCCCGCTGTAGGCCACCAGCAGGCTGTGCGGGCCGACCTCGGCGGCGTGGCCGACCTGCACGAAGTTGTCGAGCTTGGCCCCGCGGCGGACGAGGGTGTCGCCGAGGGCCGGGCGGTCCACGGTGCTGTGGGCGCCCAGCTCGACGTCGTCTTCGAGGACCGCTCGACCGACCTGCGGAATCTTGATGTTGCCGGCGGCCGTGGGCGCGAAACCGAAGCCCTCGGCGCCGACGACCGCGCCGGGGTTGAGCCACACGCGGTCGCCCAACACGCAGCCATCCATGACGACGGCGTGGGGCGCGAGCCGGCAGTCGCGCCCGACGACCGCCCCGGCGCCGACGACCGCCCCGGCTTGCAGCCACGTGCCCGGCCCGACCGTGGCGCCCGCGCCGACGAACGCGAAGGCGTCGATGGTGGCGCCGACCACCGACGCGCTCGGATGCACGCTGGCCTGCGGGGACACCCCGGGGGCCGGGCGGGCAGGCGGGTGAAAGAGGGCGAGCGCGGCGGCGAAGGCGGCATACGCATCCGCCACGCGCAGGGCGACGACGCCCTCCGGCACCGCCACGCCCGCGCCCACGAGCACCGCCCCGGCGCGGGTGTCGCGCAGCGCGCGGCGGTAGCGCGGGTTGGCGAGGAAGGAGAGGTCGTCCGGCGTCGCGGTGTCGAGACTGGCGACCCCACGCAACACCCGCCCGGCGTCGCCCTCGACGGTGGCGCCGACCGCCGCCGCGACCGCCCCGGCCGTGCGGTCAGCCACCATGCATCGCGTTGAAGCGCTTGATGAGCTCGTTCGTGATGTCGAGCGCGTCGGCCGCCCAGACGACCCCGGTGTTCTTCTCGAGCACGAGGCTGATGCCGCGCTCCGCGGCGATCTGCGAGCACACGGGGCGCATCTTCTCGATGAGCCCCTCCATGGACTGCCCGTAGGCGGCCTGCATCTCCTGCTCGGCCATCATGTAGGTCTGCTGGAAGTTCATCTGGGCCTGGCCCAGCTCCTGCTCTTTGGCGGCGCGGGCGCTCTCGGAGAGGACCATGGCCTGCTTCTGGTAGTCCTCCTGCATCTTGACGAGCTGCGCCTCCATCTTTTCGAGGTTGGCGCGCTTCTGGGACATAATGGTCTCGAGGCGGGCCTTTTCCTTTTCGCCGGCCTTGACCTCGTTGATGGCGCGCTGGAGGTCCACGGTGGCGACCTTGACCTCGGCGGCCTCGGCGGTGGCGCCCGGGGCGGCGACGAGGGCCGGCGCGCAGAACAGGGCGGCCGAAGCGAGGAGAGCGCGGAGCAGACGCATGGGGGAACTCCCGGAGGGGCGAAGGGTATCCGCCAAGACCCGGCTGCGCCACGCGGGCGTCCCGGCGGCGGGCAGGCGGGGATTAGAAGAGCGAGCCGATGCTGAAGTCGAAGACGGCGCGGCGCTCGTCCGGGAGCGGGTTCACCGGGAAGCCCCACTCGAAGCGGAGCGGGCCCATCGGGCTGAACCACCGCACGCCGAAGCCGTAGGAGAAGCGGAGGTCTTGGATGGCGAGGTGGCCATCGCCGTAGATGTCGCCGAAGGTGTTGCCGGCATCGAAGAACACGACGGTGCTGATGCCCGCCTGCTTCACGATGGGGCTCTCCAGCTCGAAGTTGTTGACCCAGGTCTCCGTGCCGCCGGTGATGAGGCGGTCGTCGGGGGCGGAGGGGTCTTCCGAGCCGAAGAAGGTCGTCTGGTTGCCGCCGGAGTTCTGGAAACCCAGGCCGCGCACGGACGGGCCAAGGCTGAACCAGTTGTAGCCGCGCACC
The DNA here is from genome assembly GCA_040373935.1 of Alphaproteobacteria bacterium. Classification (GTDB taxonomy): domain Bacteria; phylum Myxococcota_A; class UBA796; order UBA796; family UBA2385; genus JBEIVK01. The sequence goes on along the minus strand of JBEIVK010000319.1, from coordinate 2,216 downwards.
GACTGGATGCCGCCGGCCCGGTAGCGCTGCACCCAGGGGACGATGGTGCCGTCGGTGGACCAGATGCGGCCGAGCGAGCTGTTGACCTTGAAGATGAGCCACTCGCCCTTGGGGACGACCGGCTGGTAGGCGCGGATGTTGAGCTTGGCCTCGACGAAGTTAAATTTGCCTCCGAAGACGCTGATGACCTCCTCGCTGTCGCCGTCGCGGAAGCCGCCGGACAGGCCGGCCGACGCCGTGGCGAACACGCCGCGGGTGGCCTGGATGCGGTTGTTGCGCTTGTCGACGATGAAGGAGAGGCCGCCCGTGCTCGTGGTGCCGCTGCGGAACAGCTCGCCGCCGAACAGGCGCTGCTCGTAGGAGCCCACGTTGTTGAGGCCGACGTCCTCGAAGCTGTAGTCGAAGGTGACGCGCATGTCGTCGCGCTTGTCGACGTAGCGGCCGACCGAGAAGGAGGCACCGTTCTGGTATTGGTCGAGGATGAACTGCTGGCTGTTGGAGTAGGCGTCGAGACGCAGCGTCCAGCGGCTGTCGAGGAAGTACGGGTCGTAGAGCTGCAGGTTGCCCTGCTGGCGGAAGCTCGAGATGTTGGCCGCGGCGCTCATCACGTAGCCAAGGCCGACGAAGTTGTTCTTGCTCACGTTCATGGTGAGCATGAAGTTCTCGATGTTCGAGAAGCCGGCGCCCACCGAGAAGCTGCCCGTGGGCTGCTCCACCACCTCGACCTTCATGTCGAGCTGCTGCGGCTCCGGCGCCCGGGGCGTGCTGATGCGCACCTCCTCGAAGTAGCCGAGGCGCTCCAGGCGCTGCCGGCCGTCCTTGATCTTGCTGCCGGAGTAGACCTCGCCTTCGTTGAGGGGAAGCTCCCGCCGGATGACCTTGTCGAAGGTGGGGTCGTTGCCGCTGATGTCGATGCGGCGAATGGACATCTTGTCGCCGCGCTGGATGTCGAGCGTGATGTCCACGACCTCGGCAGAGGCGTCGGTGTCGGTGAGCGGCACGACATTTGCGAAGGCGTAGCCCTGGTCGCCGTAGAGGTCGCTCACCTCGGCGAGGGCCTGCTGCATCACGCTGAGCTTGAACCAATCGCCGTTTTCGAGCGGCGGATTCGACGGGTCGAAGCGGAGCACGCTGCGCCCGCCCTTCTCCCAGCCGGCCGCCGGCCGGGCAGCGTCGCCCCCGGCGGCCTGGGCCTTGCCCAGCGCGCGGCGCCAGCGGTCCGAGACGGTGGCGGCGGTGCGGCCCCGCAGCACCTCGCGCACGGCGTCCTCCGTGAGCCCTTCTTCGGCGATGAAGTCGCCTTGGACCTTGACTTTGCCAATCTTGTAGCGCGGGCCCTCCGTCACCTGGAAGGTGACGTAGATGAAGCGCTTGTCCGGGCTGAGGAAGACCTGCGGCTCGTCCACTTGGGCGTCGACGTAGCCTTCTTCGAGGAAGACGCTGCGGACGGTCTGCGTGTCGTCCGAGAGCGCCTGCTCGTTGAAGGCGCCGCTGCTCGTGAGGAAGGGCACGATACCGGCCGGCTTGGTCTGCATGTACCGGCGGATTTTGCGGTCCGGAACGGACGTGTTGCCGACGATGTCCACCCGCTGCACGAGGACCTTGCGGTTCTCCGTGATGCGGAACGTGAGCTCGACCAGCTCATCGGCGACCTCGCGCACCTCGGGCTCGATCTCGACGAGGTAGAACCCCTTCTCCAGGTATTTGTCGCGCATGCGGGCGACGTTGGCCTTGAGGTCGGCCTCATTGAGCACGCTGAAGGGGACGAGGTCGACCGCTTCCTTGAGCGCCTCTTCGTCGAGCTTTTTGTTGCCGGCGAACTTGATCTCGCGGATGGCCGGCTTTTCGTCCACGAGGAAGCGCAGCACCGGCCCCTTGGGCGTGGCGTCCAGCTCGACCCGGACGTCGTCCACGAAGCCCGTGGCCCAGACGGCCTCGATGTCCCGGGTGACCTTCCAGCCCGCGAGCTCCTCGCCGGCGCGAAGCCCAACCGCGGCGAGGATGGCCGCCTCTTCGACGCGCTTGAGGCCCTCGATGCGAACCTCGACGACCCGGCCCTCGGCCTCGACCGGGGCCTCGGCCAGCGGGCGGCCGGGCGTGGCGGCCCCGCCAAAAATCCGCGTAACGGGAACGGCGGGCGCCGGAGCCTCCGGAGCGGAGGCCGGAGCCTCGGGCGCGGGGGCCGGAGCCTCGGGCGCGGGGGCCGGAGCGGGCGC
>JBEIVK010000686.1:0-2545 GCA_040373935.1 Alphaproteobacteria bacterium | reverse complement strand
GTGGAGGCCGACACGCTCGAGGAGTTGTTCGCGTCGACGGCGCTCTCGGCCGGCGCGGCGGGCTCGCTCGCGGGCCTCGATCCGTGGGCGTGCTACCTCGGCATGGGGGACCTCGCGCGCAGCGCCATCCCGCGGACGTCGGACGCGCCGGTGCTTCTCGTCGTCGGCGAGGCGGACCAGCTCGTCGTCGCCGACGTCGTGGAGGCCTCGGTGCCCGGGCTGTGCGACGCGGGCTACGACGTGGACTTCCTGTCCTGCGCGGGCGCGGGCCACACCGATGGCGCCGTGCAGAGCCTGCCGTACCAGCTCGACTGGCTCGCGGCGCGGGTGCGTGGGGAGCCGATGCCCGACCGCGAGACCTGCGCCGTGGACGCGCCCGTCGACTGCGAGGCCCACGGCGGCTATGCGGAGCCGCCCTAGCCGGTGTCACTGCGCGAGTCACTCCGCTTGATTTTCATAGCCGCAGTGCCGGATCCATCGAGACGCCGTCTCGGCATCCACCATGTCCATGGCAAGGCGCAGCGCGAAGTTGACCGCACTTTCGGTGCGGGCGCGGGCGGTCTTCAGCCAGCGCTTCACCCAGGACCACGCCAACTCGATGGGGTTCAAGTCGGGACTGTAGGGGGGCAGGAAGTAGAGCTTCGCGCCGGCGTTCTCGATCAGTTCGCGCACGCGCTGGTCCTTGTGGGCCGCGAGGTTGTCGAGCACCACGGCGTCGCCGGGCTCCAGTTCTGGAACCAGGACCTCGCGCACGTAGGTGACGAAAGCCTCCTTGGTGGTGCCGCCGCGGTAGGTGAAGAGGGCGGTGAGGCCGTTGGCGGTCAGCGCCCCGACGATGGTGATGACGTCCCCGTAGTTGCGCGGGATTTCGTCGTGGACTCGCTCGCCGCGGCGCGCCCGAGCGTAGTCGCGTGCCATCGCCGTCGTGGAACCCGTCTCGTCGATGAAGAAGGTCCGCGCCGGGTCGAGCTTCGGACGGTGAGCAAGGAAAGCGGCGCGCAGCGCCTTCACTCTGTCGGTACCTCGCTCCATCGCCACGTAGGTCTTTTTTTTCGAGTCCACCCGAGTCGATGGAGGGCCCGGCTGACCGTCGAGCGGCTCACGCGACGCCCCGTCAGGGCGAGATCGTCCGCGAGTTCCCGCTCCGTCGCGTCGGGAGTCGTGCGCACGAGCTCGAGCAACGCCTGCTCGCCCGCATCGTCGAGCACGCGCCTCGACGGGATGACCGTTGGACGTTCGTACGCCAGCTTGCCTTTCTTGGCGCGGATCACGAAGCGGACGACCGAGGCGATGCCGATGCCGAAATCCTCGGCGACCTGGCGCTGCGTCCGGTCGCCCCGGGCGCAGGCTTCAACGACCTTCCTTCGAAAGTCCAGCGAGTAGGCGGGGGGCACGGTCGAAACCTCGGGAACCGTGCCGATTCACACGTTGTTGGACCGGAATCAAGCGGAAAGCGGCGCGCAGTGACACCCTCGGCCGTCCTAAACCCCCCGCGGGTCGGGTAAGGCTGGAGCATGAGCAACGACGACCAGAAGGACGAGAACGTGGTGCGGGGCCGGCCGGGGAGGCGCTCCGTGGAGGAGCGTCGCTCGGCGGTGATGGAACTGCTGTCGGGGAAGGCGAGCGTGGACCAGCTCGCCCGACGCTACGGCGTGAAGCCCGAGACGATCGAGGGCTGGCGCGAGGAGGCCGTCGGGGCCATCGACGAGGCCCTCCGCAGGGGCACCGGAAAGGGCGCCCGGGAGCTCGAGCTGGAGCGTGAGAACAGCCTCCTGAAGGACGCCCTCACGCGGCAGACCATGAAGTCCGAGCTCCTCGAGAGGGCCCTCGAGGGCCGCACCCCTACGCTGCCCGGGAGGTCGCGGCGATGAGCCGGCAGACTTCCCGGGGTGAGGCGCCGGTGGCCCTGGTGTGCGAGACCTTCGGCATCTCCCGCGCGGCCTGGTACGCCGCTCGACAGCCCGTGGTGCCGACGCTCGGGCCGCCACGGCCTCCTCGGGCGCGCGGGACCCCCGTCGGCGAACTGCTCGCCGCCATCGAGGCGGTCGTGACCGAGCACCGCGCCTGGGGCGTCCGCACGGTGTGGGCGACGCTGAAGCGCACAGGCCTCCGCGTGGGCCGTCGCCGGGTCTGGGCCCTCATGAAGGCCCATGGCCACGTCCTCTCAGGTGGCGTCCCGAGGGAGGCGACGCCCCGCCGTGGGCAGGTCGTCGTCCCCGAGCCGAACCGCCGCCTCGCCACGGACTTCACCACGGTCTGGACCGCCGAGGATGGCCTCCTGGCCGTCGCCGTGACGGTCGGCTGCGGCTGCCGCAGCGTCCTCGACGTGACGGTCAGCAAGTGCCAGGACGCTCCCTCGATGCTCGCCTCGGTGGACAACGCCCTCGTCGCCGCCTTCGGACACCCCCGCAACGTGCCTGACGGCGTCGAGCTGCGCTCCGACCACGGCTCCGTCTACACGGGCGCGGACGCCCACGCCTTCGCCCTGCGCTGGGGCGTGGAGCAGACCTTCGCCCCCGTGGGCCGCCCCACCGGCAACGCCGTC
>JBEIVK010000747.1:0-2292 GCA_040373935.1 Alphaproteobacteria bacterium | reverse complement strand
GGCGGTCGCTCGCGGCGGCGTGTCCGGGTCGAAGGGGGCGGAGAGGCCGCGCCCGTGGTGCCGCCGCCGCAAACGGAGGTCCCGGCGCCGGAGGTGCCGGCGTCTGCGCCGCCCGCCGAGGCGGTGGCAGCGCCCGCGGTACCGGGGGTCGCGGTGCTCACGCTCGGGCACGGGCTCGGCGAGCGGGAAGAGCTCACGCTGTGGGGGGATCGTCCTGGTACGACCCTGGCCTTCGGCATTCCGGTCACGTGGTCGGTCACGGGCCCTGTGGAGCTGCGGCTCGCGCTGCGGCGCTCGGCCGTCCTGGACCCGTCGCTGTCCTCGCTCACCGTCCTGCTCAACGGCGCGCCGCTCGGCACGGTCCGCCTCGATGGCCCGCCCGACGCGGTCGCCACCCATTCGATCTGGGTCCCGCGCAGCGCGCTGCGGGACTACAACCAAATCGAGCTGCGCGCGATCCACCGCACCGGAGCCCGCTGCGAAGACCCGACGGACCCGTCCCTGTGGACGGCTGTCGTCGCCGGCACCGCGCTCCACATCCCGCGCCAAACCGGCGGCGTGCCGGATCTCGCTCTCTGGCCCGCCCCCTTCATCGACCTGCGGGACCCGGACCCGGCGTCGCTCTGGCTCGCCCTCGGCGCCTCTCCCGGCGCGGGCGAGGCCGCCGCGCTCACGGCGCTCGCGCCCAGCCTGGGCCGCAGCGCCGCCTATCGGGGCCTCCTGTTCCGCGGCGGAAGCACGGGGCTGGCCGCCGCCGAGGGGCCGACCCTTCTCCTTGGGCAGGCCTCCGATCTGCCCGACTTGCCCGCACTCCTCCAGGGCGAAGCGCTCCCCGGGCCCGGCCAGGGCCTCATCCTGATGTCGGTGCTGCCGCAGTCTCCCGAGGTGCCGCTGGTGGTGGTCACCGGCGGGGATGCCGCCGGGCTGCTGGCCGCCGCGTCCGCGCTGGCGTCGCCCGCGCGGGCACCGCTGCTGCGCGGGCGGCTGGTGCGGGTCGACGAGTCGCCGCCGGTCCAGGTCCCGCCGTCGGCGCACCCGCCGGTCATCCCGGCGGACGGCCGGGCCGTGACCCTCGCCGGCTTGGGCGCCACGCAGCTCACGCTGCGCGGGCGCTACCCCACGCCCATCCAGCTGCCGCTGTCCATGGACGCCGACGCCCTCGCCGAGCTGGATGGCGGGACCTTGGATCTCGGCTTCGCGTACAGCGCCCAGGTGGACCCGGAGGCCTCCGCCATCGAGGTGCGTCTCAACGGCGTGCCGCTGCGGAGCGTGGGCCTGCGCTCCATCGATGGCGCCGACGACGGCCGGCTGCATGTGCCCTTGCCGGCCAGCCTGTTGCGGCCGGGCGCGCCGCTCGAGGTGCGCGCCGTGCTGCGTCCCATCGGCGCGGGCCCGTGCACCCCGGGCATCGACGAGGACTATCTCTGGGTGCGGCTGGAGCCCGGCAGCACCATCGCCGCGCCCCACGCGTCCTCCATCGCCTTGCCCACGCTCAAGGGCCTGCAGCACGGTGGCTGGCCCTTTTTGGCCTCTCCCGAGCGGCCCGTCGAGGTGCGTCTCCCCGAGGGCGCGCGCCCGTCGCTGTGGGCGGCCGGCGCGCAGGTCCTCTCGTGGGTCGCGCGGGGGGCGCGGGCCGATGCGCCGCTGGTGTCATTGCTGCCGGCCGGCGCGGACAGCGGGGCGCCGGCGGCGCAATGGGTGCTCCTCGGAGACCCGGCGGCCCACCCTGGCGCGTCCGCCGTGGCCGAGAAGCGTCTGCTGCAGCAGGAAAAGGGGGTCTTGGCCTGGCGCGGGCGCGGCGTCGCGGCGCTGCGCGTCGCTGGTGCGGGGCCGGTCGGATGGTTGGAAGCGGTGGACCTCGGCGATGGTCGGATGGCGCTGCTCGTGCAGGGGGCGACGGATGCCGGCCTCGTGGCGGTGGCCCAGGCGCTCGGGCGGCCGGGCGCGACGGTCGGCTTGCGCGGCAGCGTGGCGCTGCTCACCGAGGAGGGAGACTTCCGGGTCGTTGGCGCGGCGCCCACCTCCACCTGGACGGACGCGGGGCCGATCAGCCGGGTGCGCCGGGCGGCGCACGACGCGTGGTGGTCGGCGGCGCTGTTGCTTCTGGGCGGGGGCCTGCTGACCATCTTCCTCGTGCGGCGGCTGTCTGCCCGTCGGAGCGGCACGTGAGTCGATGGCCGGCGCCGGCGGGCGCCGTGGCCCGGTCGGTCGGCGCGCGCTGGCCGGTTGGGCTGGTGGTGGCCGCGGCCGTGGGGAGCAGCGGGCTCCGGGCGGAGGGGCCCGGGCAGCCGG
>JBEIVK010000433.1:0-3953 GCA_040373935.1 Alphaproteobacteria bacterium | reverse complement strand
GCACGGAGCGCGCCCGCGCGACCCCGGAGGGGACCCGGTGCCCGGCCGGGACGGCCGGGCAGGCGCCCGTGGGCCGTGGGCCGTGGGCTTTGGGGGAACGCGCCCGGTCGGGTGGGCGGCTTCGCTCAGTGGAGGCCGATGAAGTGGCGGACGATGTCGGTGGTGGTGAGGATGCCGAGCACGGCGCCCTGGGCGTCGACGACGGGCACGGCGTGGAAGCGGCCGTCGGCGAGCAGGCTGGCGGCGCGCAGGAGGGAGTCGTCGGGGCCGACGGTCTCGGGCTCGTGGGTCATGAGGCGGTCGAGGCGGGTGACGGCGTCGAGGTGGGCGTCGACGGTGGCGGCGTCGGCGACGTAGGCGGCGAGGGCGTGGGGGAGGAGGTCGGCGAGGCTGAGGATGCCGACGATGCGGCCGTCGCGGACGACGGGGAGGTGGTGGAAGGGGTGGTTGGCGAGGAGGCGGCGGGCGACGGAGGGGGGCGTGTCGACCTCGACGCAGAGGGGGTCGTGGGTCATGACGTGGCGGACGGGCGCGTGGGGGTTCATCGGGGCTCCTCGCGCGGCGGGTGTGCAACGGGCGTGCCAGGGGGCGGCGATGGCGGAGACGGTCTGTGTGACGGGCGGGACGGGCTTCGTGGGGCACGCGGTGGTGGAGGCGTTCCTCACGGCGGGGGACACGGTGCACGCGCCGGTGCGAGACCCGGGCCGGCCGGGGGCGCTGGCGGCGCTGGGGGCGGCGCACCCGGGGCGGCTGCGGCTGTTCGCGGCGGACCTGCTGCGGCCGGGCAGCTACGCGGAGGCCATCGCGGGCTGCGGGGTGGTGGTGCACACGGCGGCGGTGGCGCGGCTCACGGCCCAGGACCCGGCGGCCGAGATCGTGCGGCCGGCGGTGGAGGGGACGGCGAACGTGCTGGACAGCGTGGCGGCGGTGGGCGGTGTGCGCCGCGTGGTGCTGACGAGCTCGGTGGCGGCCATCGGCGGCTACGCGTCGGCGGGGGAGCGGCTGCACGAAGGGCGCTGGAACGACGCGGCGACGGTGGCCCAAGCGCCCTACGAGCACGCGAAGACGCAGGCCGAGCGGCTGGCCTGGGCGCGCGCGGCGGCGGCGGGCGGCGCGTGGGACCTCGTGAGCATCAACCCAGCGATGGTGCTGGGGCCGGTGGCCGACCGGGCGCACCTGCGGGCGAGCCCGGTCATCGTGAAGGACGTTCTGGCGGGGACCTTCCCGGGGTGTCCGCGGCTGTGGTTCGGGGTGGTGGACAGCCGCGAGGTGGCGGCGGCGCATGTGGCGGCGGCGAAGCGGCCGGAGGCGATCGGGCGCTACCTGCTGGCGGCCGGGGGGATGTGGTTCCGCGAGATGGCGGCGCTGCTGCGGCCGCTGTTCCCCGGCCGGCCCATCCCGCGCTGGGACCTTCCGGACTGGCTGATGCTGGTGGGAGCGGCCTTCGACAAGCGGGTGAGCGTGCGGACGATGCGCGAGATGCTCGGGGTGGCCTTGCAGTACGACGGCGCGCGGGCGGAGCGGGAGCTGGGCATCGTGTACCGGCCGCCGGCCGAGAGCGTGGAGGCGGCGGCGCGGTCGATGGTGGACGCGGGCTGGCTGGGCCGCTGAGGGGGCTCAGGCGCGGGCGCGGGCCCAGTCCCCCCGGCGCCAGAGCAGCGCGAGAACGACGGCCTGGACGGCGCGGTAGGTGATCTGGCTGGCCCAGAGCCCGACCAGGCCGAAGCCGGCGACGGGGCCCAGCAGGATGGCCAGGGGGAGGCCCAGCAGCCACTGGCAGGCGGCGCCGACGGCGAGGGAGGTGCGGGCGGCTCCGGCGCCGAGCAGGGCGTTGAGGAGGACGATGCCGACGGCGTCGACGACCAGCGCGGCGGCGGCGAGGCGGAGGGGGAGGACGGCGAGGGCGCGCGTCCCCGGGTCTTCCAGGAAGACGCCCAGCAGGGGCTCGGGAAAGAGGAGGCCCGGGAGGCCGAGGGTGACCATGACGACGGCGGCGGTGGCGGCGACCTCCCAGCCCCAGCGCTGGGCGCCCGCCGGGTCTTTGCGGCCGAGGGCCTGCCCGACCAGCGAGGCGCCGGCGAGGCCGAAGCCGAGGCCGGGCAGCAGGGCGACGAGGTAGAGGTTCTGGAGGACCTGCGCGGCGGCGAGCTCTTGGGTGCCGACGGCGGCGACGACCCGGAAGTACGCGAGGAAGCCGAGCGCGATGAGCTCTTGTTGGAGGCCGGCCGGCACGGCGAGGCGGACCATCGTGCGGAGGGTCTCGCGGTCGGGGAGGGCGCGCAGGAAGCCGGCGGCGCGGGCCTCGCGCCAGGCCTGGGCCGTGTAGACGGCGGTGCCGAGGTAGACGCTGACGGTGGTGGCGACGCCGGCGCCGACGGCCCCGAGGCGCGGCAGCCCGAAGTGGCCGTGAATGAGCCCGTAGTTGAGCGCGATGTTCACGCTGTGCATGACCAGCAGGGCGGTGAGGTAGTTGCCCGAGCGGCCGACGCCGTTCCAGTACCCGCGGAAGGCGAAGTTGAGGCCGACCGCGGACATGCCGAGCAGGCGGGCGCGCAGGTAGGGCACGCCGATGGCGACCACCTCCGGGTCTGGGCTGAGCAGCGGAAAAAGGTGCGGGGTGAGGACCCAGAGCAGGGCGGTGGCCGCGACGGACAGCACGAAGGCGATCAGCAGGCCGCCGTTGAGCGGCACGGCGAGGGCGTCCTCGCGGCCCTCCCCTTTGCGGCGGGCGGCCATGGCCTGCACCCCCGCCGACATCCCCGTGATGAAGGCCATCGCCACGAAGTTGGCGAAGGAGCCGAGGCCGACGGCGGCCAGGGCGGCGTCTCCCTGCGTGCCCACCATCGCGGTGTCCACGAGGTTGAGCACGTTCTGCGACACCATGCCGCCGATGATCGGCAAGGCGAGGCGGAGGAGGGTGCGCAGGCGGTCCAGGGCGGCTCCCAGGCAGCGGGCCGGTAACGCGGGGCGGGACAGAGGGTGCGGGGCCCGGCGCGGCGGGTGAGGGGAGGCGCGAGGGGAGCGCCGATGTCCTGGCTTGTGCGCGCGGCGGCGGCCGCGGACGTGGATGCGCTGGTGGAGGGCAACCTGGCCCTGGCAGCCGAGTCGGAGGGGCTGGCGCTCGACGCGGCCCGGGTGCGGGCGGGCGTGGAGGCGGGGCTCGCGGGGGCAGCGGGGGCGGCCTACCGGGTGGCCGTGGCGGACGGGCGGGTCGTCGGCCAGCTCATGCGCACGGTGGAGTGGTCCGACTGGCGGAACCAGACGGTCTGGTGGGTCCAGTCGGTGTACGTCTGGCCGGCGTGGCGCGGGCGCGGCGTGTACCGGGCGCTGGCCGCGGCCCTCGAAGCGGAGGCGCGGGCGGCTGGGGCCGCCGGGCTGCGGTTGTATGTGGACACACGAAACACGGGCGCCGCGGCGGTGTACGAGCGGCTCGGGATGGACGGCGGGCACTACCGGGTCTACGAGCGGCTCTGGGGCTGAACGGCGCGAGGGCCGGGGCCGCGCCGGGGGCCGGCCTCAGCCGCCGGGCATCGGCTCGGCGATGCGGGCAGCGCCGGGCTCCCGGTCCAGCCAGTCGCGCTCCCAGGCGGCCCACTCGTTGCCGGCCATCAGCCAAGCGCCCTGGACGGTGGGGCCGGCAGCGCCGGCGGGCAGGGCGCGGGCGCCGAAGGCGTGCTTCAGCACGGGCAGGACGAAGGCGGGGTTCTCCACGGACGGGTCGTGCCAGGGGTGGGCGGTGTCCTCGGCGGGCACCACGAAGGACCAGGTGCAGCCGCCGGCGTCGGGGGCGGGCAGGGTGGCGGCGAGCAGCTCCGTCCAGCCGACCAGGGTGGCGGCGTAGAGCGGGGCAGCGAGGCCGCGGTCCTCGGTGTGGACGACGAGGTGGTCGGCCAGCTCGCAGACGGCGCCCAGCTGGGCGGGGGACCACGCGTCTTCTCCGGCGGCGGCGAGGG